>NZ_JAJNIS010000001.1:0-281182 GCF_022386375.1 Mammaliicoccus sp. K-M42
TTTAAGTTACTTTCAAATATAGCACTTGCCAATTCTTCAAAGTCTACGTTAATATTTAATTGAGTCATATATAGTCACCTCTACAATTTTTCTTAGTCGATTACATTGTACTAAAGTGAGCTATATATGGCTCTTATTTTATTACACAATTATATGGACATATTCAATAGTTGGTGTAATTTCAGCAACACCTTGATCATTTGCGATGCCTTCACCAATCTTATTACCATCTTTATCGAACAATTCTACTTTAGAATGAGGTTCAGCGTTTACTACAATAGGATCTTTCATACCACCTTTGCCTGTTAAGTCTGTAGTGATAACAGGTTTAGCCGGAGCCGTTGTATCTGTCGCCTTGATTGGGTCAGAAGCGTCAGACGTATTCGGTGATTGCGCATTATCTGTCGCTTTGGCTGTGATATTACCTTCAGGTAATGGTGTTGTTGGTGTAATTTCAGCCACACCTTGATCATTGGCAATAGCTTCACCAATTTTGTTGCCGTCTTTATCGAATAATTCAACATTAGAACCTGGTTCAGCATTCACAGAAATAGTTGGTGTCATATGAGCTTTACCACTTAAATCTGTTGTAATAACAGGTTTAGTTGGCGCAGTTGTATCTGTCGCCTTGATTGGGTCAGAAGCGTCCGACGTGTTCGGTGATTCTGCGTTATCTGTCGCTTTGGCTGTGATATTACCTTCAGGTAATGGTGTTGTTGGCGTAATTTCAGCCACACCTTGATCATTGGCAATAGCTTCACCAATTTTGTTGCCATCTTTATCAAAAATTTCAACATTAGAACCTGGTTCAGCATTCACAGATATATTTGGCGTCATATGAGCTTTACCAGTTAAATCAGTTGTGATGACAGGTTTAACCGGAGCCGTTGTATCAGTTGCCTTAACTGGATCAGAAGCGTCAGATGTATTCGGTGTTTCTGCATTATCCGTTGCTTTCGCTGTGATATTACCTTCAGACAGTGGTGTAGTCGGCGTAATTTGAGCGATACCTTGATTATTCGCTTTAGCTTCACCAATTTTGTTTCCGTCTTTATTAAAGATTTCAACATTAGAACCTGGTTCTGCATTTACAGAAATAGTTGGCGTAGTTCCTGCTTTGCCTGCTAAATCTGTTATGATAACTGGTTTAGCAGGTGGCGTTGTATCTGTCGCCTTGATTGGGTCAGAAGCGACAGAAGTATTCGGCGTTTCCGCATTATCTGTTGCTTTAGCTGTGATATTGCCTTCAGGTAATGGCATTGTCGGCGTAATTTGAGCGACACCTTGATTATTTGCCACACCTTGACCAATCTTATGACCATTTTTATCGAATAATTCAACATTAGAACCTGGTTCAGCATTAACAGAAATAGCTGGTGTTGTACCTGCTTTGCCTATTAAGTCTGTTGTAATAACAGGTTTAGCCGGAGCTGTTGTATCTGTCGCTTTGACTGGATCAGAAGCTGCAGAAGTGTTTGGTGATTCTGCGTTATCGGTTGCTCTCGCTGTGACATTACCTTCAGTTAAAGGTGTTGTTGGTGTAATTTCTACCACACCTTGATTATTCGCCACACCTTGACCAATTTTATTTCCATCTTTATCGAATAATTCAACATTAGATCTTGCTTCTGCATTAACTGAAATAGTTGGTGTTGTACCAGCTTTACCAGTTAAGTCTGTTGTGATGACAGGTTTAGCTGGTGGCGTTGTATCTGTCGCTTTGATTGGATCAGAAGCAACAGAGGTATTTGGTGTAGCTGCATTATCGGTCGCTTTCGCTGTGATATTACCTTCAGTTAAAGGAGTTGTCGGTGTTATTTGAGCAACACCTTGATCATTTGCGACCCCTTCACCAATCTTATTGCCATCTTTATCGTATAATTTTACATTAGATCTTGGTTCAGCGTTAACAGCAATAGTTGGAGTCGTACCAGCTTTACCAGTTAAATCTGTTTGAATGACAGGTTTATTTGGTGGTGTTGTATCTACAACTGTGAATTTGAAATTTTTACCTATACTATTGCCACTTGGATCTACATATTTAACAGATATTCTACTTGTACCTTCTGTTGTTGGTGTACCGGTAATTTGCTTAGTTTGACTGTTATAAGTTAGTCCTGGAGGTAAACCTGTTACGCTACTTGGTTCTACATCACCGCTATTATCTGTCGCATTAGGAATTGTTATTGGTTGTATAGCTACATTTCTTTCATTAGTTTTATTTTGTAGAGTTGGAGCTACTGGTGGTGTCGTGTCTATAACTTCAATTACTACTGGCACATCATCGTAACTGTTATCTGGGTATGTTACTCGTACTGTAGCGTTTTTATCACCTACAGTTTGCGTATCTATTTGTGTTATATACTCATATCTTGTACCATTTGGTGTTCCAGAAGGTAAACTGATTGATTGATCGACAGATGGTGTTTCATTTATCTCTACTGTTTGGTTAATAGCAGTTGGATTATGTCTATCTGCATCTGTTTCTTTACGAGTAGCGACTTTTGGAGCACTCGGAAACAATTCTCTTCCTTTGGTTACTATTCTTGCTGTAACATCTCCGGCAGGAATATCTACTGTAGGTGTTATAGGTGCTTTACCATTTGATTGGACAATACCTTCACCAATTACATTATTACTTTTATCGTATAATTTAATTGCTAATCCTGGTAATGAATATACAACAACAGGAGTTTTGGTATTAGCTTTTTCAGTTAGATCTGTATGAATAGTAGGACTAATAGTGGTGTTATAAACACCTCTAACTCTAAATGTATTTTGTTTGTTTCTAATAGCAGTATTCAATCCACCAGCACCAATAACAAATGATTTGAATTTATGATCACCAGTTGATGTATCTGTTGGGTCTTCATATTTTGAAAGTAAAGTTGTTAATGGTACTCTTACTTCAAATTCCACAATAATTTTATCAGAACGTTTTCCATAAACTACTTTAACTTGTGATGTAAGAGGATGGATGAAATCTCTTGTTATATCATTATATATTTGAGGTCTCTTTAATTTAAATGTCTTATTTAAATCCTCGGTATAAACATTGTTTGTATTTATACTTTGTCCATTTTTTTCTAAACGAAGAATTTTAATATTTCCTTCACTTGCAGCGAAATAATATTTCATACTTCCTCTATTGGCACTGTTGTCATTGAATCTAATTTTATCTCTTATAACCGCATTATCACCTTCACGTGCTACGTTTTCTAATTGCATAGCAGCAAGTAAGTGGAATTGGTCTCCTTGGTTATTACCACCAAAGTCTCTATCACCCAGAGGACCAAAGTCATATTCTTGAGCAATACCTGTTGGATATGGTCCTTGAGCAGCTCTAAACATTGATAAACTAGGAGCAGGATAAATATTTCCGTAATATGATTGGAAAGATTTATTTAACGCTAATGCTTTTTGTTGTGCTCTTGTTAAATCAGAATAGAAAGCTTGAATATTTAAGTTCTTAAGTTCTTCAAAATCAATTGAAAAAATCTCTCTTGGACTTAATTTCTTAAATTCTTCAACAGTCATTTTATTAGTACGGACTTCAGTAGCTTTAACTATTTTAGGTGTCACATTATTCTCATTATTATTTGTGTTATTTATCTCATTATTATTTCTATTTTGAATTGCTTCATTTGAATTATTTTTCTCTATAATTGTTTTTTTATTATTTTCAGGTTCAGTTAAATTTGTTTTTATTTCTGAATGTGGCGTTTGTTGAGAAGATGAATTATGTTGATCTACTGTATTTGTCGTAGTTGACGCCTTGATAGATTGGTTTACATTATTTACAGGTTTATCTAATTCTTTATTATTTTCTTTAGTAACAATCGTATCTTTGTTTAATTTGTTTTCCTCTTTATAAGTTGAATTTTCTGTATTTTTTTCTTCTTGTGTTGTTTCATTCTCCACTTTTGAAGTTTGATTATCTGTTTCTTCAACTATAGATTGTTCTTCTATTTGTTCATTTGTTTTTATTTTATCAGTTGGTGCTTCATTATTCTGTTCTACATTTTCGTTTGTGTTTTGATTTGATAGTTCATTACTTGTATCATTTGTTGTTTCTGTAGGTTTTACTGATTCTTCTTGATTGGTAACATCTATATTTTTTTCTGATGCAAAAGCTTTATCTGATGGATTACCAAGAAATAAAAGTGTGCCGATTAATATTGAGCATGTACCAATAGTATACTTTCGAATACTAAATTTTTGTAATCGCCGTTGATTGTCCATTAGCAATCTCCTTTTCATAGATAATAATTTAAATTGGAGTGCTAATTTACTCATACGATGATTCTTATGTAACTATTTTATTTTTATCTCACTAGTAATGTGTTCAAAAAATCTCTAAATGAATCTAAGATATATGAGCTAAGTTTCACACTAGCAATATGTGAATGGTGATATTAAATTACTCTCCTTCCATATAAACTATTCACATATTTGATATGGAACAAAATTAAATTTTGTTCCAAAATATTATATCATATTTATTGTGCGAATAAAATACTATATTTTTAAATCTCTATAAAATATTTATATAAATTTTAAAGTCTATAATATCTCGTTATAGTATGTCGTATTCAAATATTATTCCTGTATTCTCACTTGAATTTAATTGAACTATGCTAGATGTTCATGTAAATTAGATATAATGATGAATTTAATTGAAAGAGATGATATTAGTGCCACAAATTTATTTTGATGCAGCGACTAAAGGTAATCCTGGTGAAAGTACATGTGGAATTGTAATTATAGTAGATAATGAGAGGCATTATTTTACGGAAAGCTTAGGATTGATGGATAATCATCGTGCTGAGTGGGAAGCATTTATCTTATCACTAAAGCATGCTGCTGAATTAAATGTTAATAATGCTTTAGTGTATACAGATTCAAAATTGATTGGTGATAGTATAGAGAAAAATTTTGTGAAGAATGAAATGTTTAAATCGTATTTTAATGAATATAAACAATTGCAACAGAAATTTGATTTAGTATTTGTTAAATGGATACCAAGAGTACAAAATAAAGAAGCTAACCAATTAGCACAAACTGCATTAAGAAAGCATTTGAAAAAACGAAATAAAAAATAATAACCGCCAACTACATTGTTGGCGGTTATTATTATGAAAAGTTATTCATTAAATATTTACTTGAAACAAACAGTTCATGTTCATTACAAATATTAATAGAATTTTCTATATGATGGTTGTATGTCATTTTATTTAATAAGTCTTCTGTTTCAAGTGGTACATCTGTATGAATTTGAGCTAGTCGTTTGGACATGGCTAAATCATCTCTATATGTGATGATTTTATTTTGTTGTCCTGCAGTTAATTCATCAATATTTTCTATAACATTTTCAACTGATTGATATTGTTGAATAAGTTTTATTGCAGTCTTCTCACCTATTCCTTTAACACCTGGATATCCGTCAGCAGTGTCACCCATAAATGCTTTTACATCTACTAATTGATGTGGCTCAAGACCATATTCTTCTCTAAATTTATGGATATCATATTTATTATATATATTGAATCCTTTTTTTGTTAGCCAGATGTTAACGTTTGTATCAATACATTGCAATAAATCACGGTCACCACTTACTACGTATGTTTCGTACCCTTTTTCCTGTGCCTTTTTACTAATCGTACCGATAACATCATCCGCTTCATAATTTGTTATACCTAAGTTAAACATTCCTAATTTTTCAGCAATCTCTTTCGCTCTATCAAATTGAGGTATCATCTCTTCTGGTGGTGCAACTCGGTTAGACTTATAAGCTTCAAACATGTCATTACGAAATGTTTTTGAACCCATATCCCAACATACTGCAACATGTGAAGGTTGTATATCGTTAATAACTGTATACGTATGTCTAACGAAACCTTGTACCGCGTTTGTGGGAATCCCTTTTGAATCTCTCATAAATTGCTTATGGATACTTGTAGCATAAAAATGTCTAAATAATAAAGCCATTCCATCTATTAATAATATTTTATTTCCCATTTTGTTCTCCTCTATATCTCTTTTAAGACTTTTTCGATTTGTTCTATGACATTATTATCTACGTTAACAGATAAATATGATTCTATCAGTTTAATCGTTTCTTTGTTGTAATCTACTATATAATGTTCAGCTAAGTTATCATAGCCTTCAAGATTTTTAGTTAAAGCATTGTTAAAGTAGACGATTGGTTGATCTAATAACGACATTGTATCATTTAATATTGATGTTTGTACGTCCTTAGCTTTAGATGTTTTTAACAAATCTTTTTTCGAAATGGAGCTAATTGTTTGGTTAGAGATTTCTTGAATATTGATGTTTATCGGTTCTGGATTTATTTCATTGATAAAATCATGTTTGAACTTTGATACTAATATTGACGCTTCGTTTAATTCAACGATTGTTGGTGTAAGCAAATCATCAAATGTTCTTGAATAAAAGTTCTTTAATCTTTCAACTATGAGTGAACTTTCTAAACTTAATTTTTGATTTAAATCATCGACATATTGTTTTGTACTTGTTTGAAGTGATTGTTTAAAATCATCTGTAACAGTAGAAGTATTAAAATGTTTTTTCACAATATCGTTTAGTTGTATATTTAATCGGTCTTTCAAATAATAAAGTTGATCATGAATTTCTTTTTCTAGTTGATGATGCGATTTTACAACTATTTGATTAGTGAAGTTTTGTTTTTCTTTATATTTAAGTAATGTAGTATTTCTTTTTTCTAGTTGTGCTTTATCTTGTCTATACGTATGGACCATTCTTTCAAGTTCACTAATCAATTGATTAATTCTTGATTCTACTTGAGATTGTAGAACAGTTTTACTTTCAACTTTAACAAAATGATCTATTGCGTTCATGAAATTATTGAAATAGTCGTCATAATTTTTAATAGCGAGTTTACTAGATACAGGATAACATTCAGGTTTAATGTTTAATGCATCTAATGAGGACTCGACATATGAAATAACTGCATTTTTATCTTCTTCGGATTCAGCTAAGTCAATTGCATTAATAACGAATTTTAATCCTTGTGTTTGTTGCAAATTATTCATATCTCTCATATAAGTTAAAAATTCGCCATCTTTATCTGTAAAGGCATGGTTGTAATAGCTAACATATATTATAAGATCACTTGAAGCTATTATTTGTTCAGTTTCTCTCGTGTGTCTTTGGTTATTAGAATTTAATCCAGGTGAATCGATAATAATTTTATCTTTTAACCATTCTTCTTCAAGTCTTAAATTAATTTTATGCACAAATGCTGCGTGCGTATCATCTGCAGTTAGTTTTTCTAATTCTTCAAGTTTAAACTCAGTGGCTTTCTCTTTTTTCAGTGTATCTTCATAATATTTGAAGTTTGTTTCAATAGCTTCAAAAAATGCTATATGATTACTCGATAAAGAAGGATGTTGTTTTATATTTTTATCTTCTATAAAAGACTCAATAGAATCATAATTTTTATTCGCAAATTCTGTTATATGATTAATTTCTTCGAGTAATTGAGAATAAGTTTTAAAAGTAACTTCTTGTTTTGTTCCATAACTAATTTCAGTAATACTTGCAGTAGTTGGGTTTGGTGAACTTAATAATATAGGATTTCTTAAAATAGCATTAATTAAACTACTTTTCCCTGCACTGAATGTACCAAATACCGCGATTTTTGTAATGTTATTTTCCATACGCTGAACTTGGTTATGAATGTTTTCTACTTCACCTTCAAATAATGGAAGATTTTTCAACTTTGTTAATTTTTCATTTATATTAACGAGATTACTTTCTTTTTGTTTTGAGCTTTCTACTTTATATTGATGTTTCTTCTCAATTTGATTTCCTAAATCTATTTCTTCAATACGTACAAAATGTCTATCAATTAACTTATCAATAGATTCATCCAGATGAATATAGTAGTGCTGGTAATTATTTGTTATAAGAGAAGATTTTAAATTTTTGAATTCAATATATTCTTCATATTCACTTAGCTGGTTTGCATCTTCATTAGTTTCATTATGCACTTCACTTGAATTCACAATTTCTTCTATAAGTTGATTTGTATCATTACGAACTTTTCTAGTGATGATATCTACTATACCTTTCGTATATATAATTACATAATCATTCGTAATAGACGTTTGCTCTTGGACATGTTCAGCAAGTTCTTCTTTAGAAATTGTATATTGTTGGTTGATAATTTTTTCGAAAAGATTGGAATCTTTAATGTATTTATTAAGATGTTCTAATGATTTAATCCATACTTTTGTTATTTCATCATGTATTTTTAAATCTAATTCTTCTTTTACCGTATTTAACTTTTCTTCTTGAATAAGTTCTTTTTTCTTATCTTTGTTGAATAACCCTTTTACTTTATAATCTTTAGCTGTCGTTTCTAAATAAACACGAATCGTTTCTCTCATTTCGTAAGGCATTAGATAAGCGTTATCTAATATTTCTTTTCGCTTTTCTTTTAAATTTGATGTGAATTGATCTTTATTTTGAATAAGAGACTGTTCATTTTGAACGTTGAATTTTTCTTTATATGTTTGATAATCTTCATCAAATGTTTCTTCAGTTGATTCAATGTCTGAAAGAATAGATTCCATATGACGATTTATATATTCTAATTGTTCTTGTTTAATATAATTTGTTACGCGTTCAATAAATACTTGATGTTCAGTTCTGTTTTGATCAAGTTGATGAATGTATTCATTGAATTCAACTTTTTCATTGTTTAGTGTTTCATACTTTGATACATAGAATATTTTCTCTAAATTAAGTTTCCAATCTGTTACTGCTTTATTAACTCTACGTTTATATATATCAAAAGGTATTTCATTTTCATCATGTTTATCTACTTGATTCACTAGCAAAATAACAGGTATATCTAATTTGTTAAGAGACTTAATGAAATTGAAATTCATATCTGATTGTACGTGGTTATAGTCTACTGTATAAAAAACATAATTCGAAGTCAGTAAATATTGAAATGCACTTTCTCTATGGTTGTCACTCATAGAATCTACACCTGGCGTATCTTGAAAAGTGAAACCTTTATTAAATTTATCAGAAGTAAACTCTATCTCGATTGATTCTACTTTACGATCTTCAGTATTTAATCTTTTGACATCTTCTTGGTTATTCACCACTGTATATTGGTTATCACTTAAATTGACGGAAATACTATTTTTATTTGATGAAATTAATTGTGCGGTATTACTCGTTGTCGGCACTGGTGAACTCGGTAATATGCTTTGGCCGATAACATTATTTATTAATGTAGATTTTCCAGCTGAAAAATGACCTACAAAGCTAACAGTATATTGTTCATTATATACTTTCTTAATCATTTCATTGATTTGTTTAATCAATTGTTGATTTGATGATTTTTCAATTTCTTTTTTTAGTTTATAGAGTAAATCTAATGATTCTTGATTACTTTCCATTTTAATTCCCCTTCATTTATGCACAAATAATTTAAATAATGTGATTTACATCACATTATTTTTTCTATCTCTATTCTATTATAAATAATGAAGAGAATATAAGAAAGGATGAATCATATGACAGTCCAAAAAAATGACCTTAGTAATAAAACTGATGACCATTCACATGATGATCTCGACCTAAGAGGCACGCTCTACTCAGTTTTTACATTGGGAGGAATTTTTGCAGTATTATGGGTGATTTGTTTTATTTTATTTTTGATAAGAATGTAAGGGGTGAAATTTGTGCATAAATATGAAAAGTTATGGTTAACCATAGGAACAGCTTCTTTAGTATTGTTTCTTGCAATTTTAATAATCACTGGATTACATAATGGACATAAGCCAGCCGCTTCTGGTAGAGAGTATGTAAATCCAGATAAAGTCGATCAAATTGAACCTTTTAATAAGCCGGGTCTCAATAAAGTGGATGGTAAAGATTATGACTATGAACTAGTAATAGTCGCTTCAGCTTTTAATTATCAACCTGGGAAAGTAGAAATACCTAAAGGTTCGAAAGTAAAAATCATTGCAACAAGTAAAGATACTTTGCATGGCTTCAGTTTACCTGGAACAAACGTTAACATGATGCTTGAACCAGGACACATTAGTGAATATACAAAGACATTTAATGATAAAGGCGAATATTTGATCATCTGCAATGAATATTGTGGTGTCGGTCATGCAGATATGAAGTCGATGATAAAGGTTGTGGATAAAAAATGATAACACGTTTAAATAAGTCAGACAGTAAACTCGTTATGGCACATATGTATGTGGCAATTGGTTGTTTAATTCTAGGGGGACTCGCAGGTTTATTACAAACTTTCGTAAGATCAGGTTTATTACAATTACCTAAGAATATTTCTTATTATCAAATTTTGACTGTACACGGTATTGTTTTAGCACTTGTACTTACAACTTTCTTTATTTTAGGGTTTCAATATTCAGCAGTAGCCAAAACATGTGGACATTTAACATCCGTACAAAGAAAATTAGGATGGATTGGCTTTTTTGTTATGATTGTTGGAACGCTTATGGCTGCTACAATGGTGTTACTTAATAAGGCAACAGTTTTATATACTTTTTATGCACCATTACAAGCACACGTCATATTCTATGTAGGTATGGCTTTAGTAGTTGTAGGTAGTTGGATTTCTGTAATTGGCCAAATTTTGAAATATAGAGAATTTAAGAAAACTTATCCAGGTAAGAAATCTCCCTTACTTAGTTATATGGTAGCAATAAATGGAGTAATGTGGATTGTATGTTCGTTAGGGGTTGCAGCAACAGTGCTTTTTCAATTAATACCATGGTCTTTAGGTTTAGTTGAAAGAGTTGATGTGTCTTTAAGTAGAACATTATTTTGGTATTTTGGACATGCATTAGTTTATTTCTGGTTATTGCCAGCTTATATGTGTTGGTATGCAATTGTACCGAAAATAATAAACGGCAAAGCATTCTCAGATAACTTAGCAAGAATGTCATTTATGCTTTTCTTATTCTTCAGTATTCCTGTTGGGATACACCACCAATTAGTTGAACCTGGAATTGATGATATATGGAAGTATTTACAAGTAGTTCTAACATTTATGGTAGTAGTACCTTCATTTATGACAGCATTTAGTTTATTTGCAACTTTCGAGCATCATGGGCGTTCTTTAGGATATAAAGGATTATTTACATGGTTTAAATCTTTACCTTGGAACGATGCAAGATTTGTATTACCTTTCTTAGGTATGTTGGCATTTATACCTGGTGGTGCTGGAGGCTTAGTAAATGCTTCAGCACAAATGAATGGTCTTATACACAATACGATTTGGGTAACTGGACATTTCCATTTAACAATCGCATCAGCTGTTATATTAACTTTCTTCGGCATAATGTACTGGTTGATACCTCATTGTACAGGTAGAAAATTGACTAAATTTACTAATAAATTAGCAATTATACAAGGTTATACTTGGGCTATCGGAATGACAATTATGAGTGGTGCAATGCACTATGTAGGTTTATTTAAAGGTGCTCCAAGAAGATCGACTTTTTCTGAATATGGTGGCGCTAAACAAGCGGCAGAGTGGATCCCGTATCAAGTTTTACAAGCCGTTGGGGGAACAATTCTATTTATTTCAATTATATTAGTTGTAATGATATTTATACACTTAACTTTCTTATCACCAAAAGGAGAAGAAGAATATCCAATTGCGGAAGCATTAGATGAGCAACAACCAGTAACTAAACTTGTCGAAAATTGGAGATTCCTAATCATCATTACTGTATTATTAATTCTAATAGCTTATACAGTTCCGATTGGTCAAGTGTTTATAGATCCACCACCAGGCGCTAAAGGATTAGGTGAAGGTAAACTTTGGTAAGTAAATTGAAATTTTATTAAGTACGCTTCATACAAAAAAGATGAAACACCCACAATTGGATGTTTCATCTTTTTATTTATGTTTTATTTACTTCGCTTACCCCAATATTGATAGTAAGTACATTCGATATAACCGTTAAATAATTTTCTTTTCTTAGTAGCTTTTGTACCTACTAAAGGTTCGAATTCTTTATAACTCGTTAACATATATAATGAAACTTGGTTATTCTTGTTTAATATTTCACCTAAATGTTTGTACATTGCTTCTACTTCGCTTCGTTCACCTATACGTTCTCCGTATGGTGGATTCCCTATTATTGAAACAGGTCCTTCTGGTACTACTAAATCATGTACATCTTGAACAGTAAATTTAATTATATCACCTAGTCCAACTTCTACAGCATTTGCTTTCGCTATTTCTACCATTCTAGGGTCTATATCGCTAGCCACAATATCAATCTCTTTATCATATAAAGCTACTTCATCTGCTTCTTGTCTTAATTGATCATATAAGCCTTCTGGAATGATATCCCATTCTTCACTTGCAAAGCTACGATTGAAACCTGGTGCAATGTTCTGAGCTATTAGAGCTGCTTCAATTGCAAGAGTACCTGAACCACAGAATGGATCTATAAATGGTGTTTCTCCACTCCAGTTTGTTAATCTTACGAGTGCAGCTGCTAACGTTTCTTTCATTGGAGCTTCACCTTGTGCTAAACGATAACCTCTTTTATGAAGTCCTGAACCTGATGTATCAATTGTTAATAACGCTTCGTCTTTTAGCAATGATACTTCTACTTGATATTTACTACCAGATTCATCAATCCAACCTTTAATGCTATATACATGTTTAAGTCTTTCAACTATCGCTTTTTTAACGATTGCTTGGCAGTCAGATACACTAAATAATTTAGATTTAACGCTTTTGCCTTGTACTGGAAACATGCCTTGAGCTCCAATAACATTTTCCCATGGTAGTGACTTTGTCTTTTCGAATAGTTCATCAAAAGTTGTTGCATTAAATCTTCCGACTACTATTTTGACTCTATCAGCAGTTCTTAACCATAAATTTGCTTTAACAATTGCTTTTTCGTCACCTTCGAATAATACGCGACCATTTTCTACAGTCGTCTCATATCCTAATTCTTGAACTTCTTTAGCAACAATTGATTCTAATCCCATGGGACTAGTAGCGAGTAATTGATACATGTATATACTCCTTTATATTTAAATTATTATTTACAAATAAAAAGCTCTCCTACTTGGGAGAGCGACACTAGTAAGTGATAAATCTGTAAGCCATGTTTTGTCCTTTAGTACTGCTAACGTGTACTAGTTACACTCGTACGCCAGTGATAATCATCTGTCTGTATGATTACATACCTTCTCATTCCGTTCATTTCCGTCAAAGAAGTGCTCCTACCAATTTTGGATTGCTCACTCGAGGGGTTTACCGCGTTCCACCTTCTACATTTCTGTAGAAGCTACGTCACTGTGGCACTTTCAAACTACTTTAACCATATTATAAATAACTTAGGTTATTTCGTTGCCGTCAATTAATTGCCTTGGCTTATTGTTTCGCCAAGCACGAACACTACATTCATCTCAGAATGTGTGAGCATGGACTTTCCTCTACATAATGTAGCGATTATCCGAAATACCACTCGACTTAGAATTATAGCATAAACTGAGAAAAATAACTATAATTTATTCACCAAATACAGCTTTTTCAAGATTAGAGATTCTCTTTAATATATCTACATTATTAGAATTATATTGTTGTGAACCTTGTGGTCTTCCTGAAGCAACACGCAATCTTAACTCTTCGATTTCTTTTTTTAGTTTAGAATTTTCTTCTGTTAACTTTAGTACTTCATTATTTAAGTCAGCCATCTTTTGATAGTCTGAAATAATGTCATCTAAAAAAGCGTCTACTTCTTCAGTTTTAAAGCCTCTTAAACTTTTTTCGAATTCCTTTTCATAAATATCTTTAGCAGATAGTTTTAATGTTACATCAGCCATATTTACACCTCATTTAATAAGATTCATTTTCATTATTATAATTAAATTCCATAAAGTCTTGTAAATCGATGAACGTAATAACATTATAAGTATAATTTGTCTTTTCAGCAAAATCAACTAACTTACTTTTGAAGTACTTTGGTGAAGCTTCTTGTTCGTCATCATAGAATAAAATGGTTTTGTCGGTATTATCCAAAATAAAATCATTTGCTTGTTGGAATTGAAATGCTCCTTGGTATTCATTTTGATGAATAGCATTTACGTAATCAGCTTGAGCAACAATACTTTGATATTTATGTTGGTTTGTTTCATTCCATTTATTAAAATGATTCAAGAATGGTGTTAAAATTGCAAGTTTCAATTGAGGATATTTACTTTTCATTTCTATTGTAACTTCAGCTGCCCACAATTCAAAGCCAAGCTGACCAGATATTATTGCCCATTCCATACCTTCCTCAATTTCTTGTTCAATGATTTCCTTAATATATGCTTTGATCACTTTAACTTCAGGCTGATCATCTTTAAATATATTGAGTTCAAAAGGTTTATAGCCAGTAAAGTATATGGATGTCATGACAAATCACCTAAATGTGTATGAATATAATTCAAATCGTGTTGTACTGCTTTATGTTTCTCTAGAAACATTTTTTTACTCGTTCTTTTATAATGACATTCAACTGATAATTCTTTATAGTTATCAATTAGTAAATAAAACTTTTGTTCGTTCATATACTGTAATTTTAGAATTTCTTGTTGTTGCGAAGAAAGTTTATCTAGTAACTCGTCAACCACTTCAACAAATGGGACGACATCATTATAAAAATCATATTCATGATCATCTTTAGCATTTTTAAATATTTGCTGCATATCATTCAATTTATTTATAAGATTTAATAACATAATTATCCCTACTATCAATGAAGTTTGTGTTTTAAAAATCCCCACGATAAAATGATAACATAACTAGAAAAGTTCTAGAATATATTTGTATCATAAAAAACTTTTGTAACTTATAATGAAATAAGGTATAATATTTAGAGTTTTATGATATGAAGATAGGTGATGAATTTGAACTACCCAAATGGTAAAAAAGTATCAAAAGATACTTCTAAAGTCTTAAGTCAAGACTCCACAAAGTATAGTAAAATAAAATATGGTAAACGGGGTATGAATTTAGAAGAGGAAATTGATAAATCAAATCAATATTTCAGATTAGAAAATATTGCTGTTATCCATAAGAAACCGACACCTATTCAAATTGTTGATGTAGATTATCCTAAAAGACAAAAAGCTGTCATTAAAGAAGCATATTTTAGAAAACCTTCAACAACAGATTACAATGGTGTTTATAATGGATACTATATTGATTTTGAAGCTAAAGAAACCAAAAATAAAACAAGTTTCCCATTAAATAATATTCACGACCATCAAGTATCACATATGGAACAAGTTTCAAACCAAAAAGGTATATGTTTTTTATTGATAAAATTCAGCTATCATGATAGCGTATTTTTATTGCCTTTTAGGGAATTTATGGTATATTGGGACAGATATAAATCTGGTGGGAAAAAGTCCATTACACTTAAAGAAATTGAAAATGATGGATATTTAATTCCAATCCAATTTAGACCAAGAATTAACTACATAAAAATAGTTGATCAATTGATAAAAATAGAAAGTGAGGCGCTCAAATGAGTCAATCAAAAGCTTCTAATAGTAAAAATAACAAAGAACAACCTAAGAAAAAGAGGAATATTAAAAGAACAATAATTAAGGTGTTTGGTATTCTCGCACTTGCATTCTTGGCAATGGTAATAGTAGGTGTTCTCTTATTTGCATATTATGCTTGGAAAGCTCCTGCTTTCAATGAAAGTGCACTTAAAGACCAGTTGCCAACTAAAATTTACGATAAAAACAATGAACTCGTAACAACCCTTTATATGGGACAAAAAAGAGAACATGTTAAATTTGACGAAGTTCCAGACCAATTAAAAGATGCTGTTCTAGCAACTGAAGATAATCGGTTTTATGATCATGGTGCATTAGATTATAAACGTTTATCTGGCGCAGTATTGAAAAACTTTACAGGTGGATTTGGATCTCAAGGTGCCTCAACACTTACACAACAAGTTGTAAAACGTTCATTCTTAACAGATAAGAAATCAATTGAAAGAAAAGCTCAAGAGGCATACCTTTCATATAGACTTGAACAAGAATATTCAAAAGATGAAATTTTTGAAATGTATTTAAACAAAATCTATTACTCAGATGGTATTTATGGTTCACAAACTGCAGCTAAGTATTATTTTGACAAAAAACTAAAAGATTTAAACTTAGCAGAAACAGCATATTTAGCTGGTTTACCACAAGTTCCAAACCAATATAATATTTATGACAATCCTGAGGGTGCTGAAAAACGTAAAGACACAGTACTTTATTTAATGGAAAGACATGGTAGAATTTCTAAGGAAGAAATGAAAGAATCACAAGATACACCTATCGATAAGAACTTAGTTCAAAGAACGGTAGAAGAAAGAAATGAAGCTATGACAGAAACACCAGATAACGAGTACGCTTCATATATTAATTTTGTTAAACAAGAAATTACTGAGAATAAAGCATTTAAAGGACAATCTTTAAACGATATTATGACAAACGGAAATAAAATCTACACAAACATGGATAAAGATGTTCAAAAGAAATTACAAGATGCTGTAGATAACGGTACTTTCTATAAAAACAAAGACCAAATTACTGGTTCATCCATTATAGATACTAAAACTGGTAAACTCGTTGGTATTAGCGGTGGTAAAGATTATAAAGATGTTGTAGATAGAAACCAAGCAACAGACCTACATCCAACTGGTTCGTCATTAAAACCAATTTTATCTTATGGTCCAGCAATAGAAAATATGCAATATGCTACAAATCATAAGTTCCAAGATGAAAAAGAATACAGCATTAATGGTAGTGTATTTAAGAACTATGATGGCAATGGCCACGGATCAGTGACAATGGCAGATGCATTAGCAAGATCATATAACATACCAGCACTGAAAGCTTGGCAAGAAACAAATCAAAATGCTGGTGAAAAAGCAGTTAAAGATTTTGCATCTAAAGTTAATTTAAATTATAAAGAAGAAATAGGACCTTCAGAAGTACTAGGTGGTTCACAATCTGAATTCTCCCCTACTCAACTCGCTTCAGCATTTGCAAGTATGGGTAATGGCGGAACATATAACGAAGCTAAATCAATTAGAAAAGTTGTAACACAAGATGATGAAACAATTAAATTCTCAAGTGATAGTCATAAAGCAATGGAAGATTACACAGCATATATGTTAACTGAAATGCTTAAAGGTACTTTCGATGCATATGGTTCTGCTTATGGTTATGGCGTTGACGGAGTAAATGTAGCAGCTAAAACTGGTACAGGTACTTATGGTGATGAAGTATATAATGAATATCAATTACCTGAAAATGCAGCCAAAGATGTTTGGATTACAGGTTATTCACCTCAGTACACAATGTCCGTTTGGATGGGCTTCAATAAAGTTAAAGATTACGGTGAAAATTCATTCTTAGGACACGATGAACAAATTAAACCACAAATGTTATTTAAAGATGTAATGTCACAAATATCAAGTTATGATGGTGCAGACTTCGAAAAACCTGATTCAGTAACAGGTAGTGGTAAGAGCCTAAGTGTTGCAGGTAATGAAGATAATCAAACAACAAGTAGCTCAGCACCAAGTACTGACAATAGTAATGATAGTAACAATAACAATAACTATAATTTCTCAAACAATAATAATAATGTAACAACAAATGAACCACAAACAAACTCAAATACTTCAAGATCATCTAACACACAAAGTACAACTCAACAACAATCAACTAATACTGAAGAAGTAACAACAGAAGAACAAACAACTGAAGCACCTACTTCCGAAGATTCTAGTGATAATAGTTCAAGTAGTTCCAGTTCGAGCGCAGCTAAAGAAGCCGCCAAAGAAGCTGAAAATGATTAACGACTACTAAATATTAAGAGCAGAAATTCATTATTAAAATGAATTTCTGCTCTTATTTTTTATAAAAATTGTTTTGGCACCTCTTAGAACTACCATCAGATTGCCCGCAAAGTCATAGACATTGTGGGCAATTTTTATGCACATGCTAACACTTCTTTCGACTTGTGTTAACATAGGTATCCTTAGTTACACTTCTTTCCATTCATGTAAATATAGTTACCCTTGCTTACACTTCTCTCAACTTATGTAAATATAGACACTTAAGATTAATTACCTTTGACATAAATGTCCTAGTATTTTAATGATAATCATTTAGCTAACTCTTAGAACTTACATTTTTCTATATAAATATGGTTATTACGACGATTTTGTAAGTGCTGACGCCTGAGGGAATAGTATGTGTGAGAGACTACAGGCTCGAGCCATACCCCTAGGCAAGCATGCACGTACAAAATCGGAAGATATAAAAAAATTAGCATATCACTGTAAACTTTAAAAAATCAGTTACGTGATATGCTAATATAATAATCCACACGATCAAATACTTTTATTTATCTTCTTTTAATCTTGCTTCTCTTTTAAGTTTAAGTTGATGTCTTGCATTCATCTTAATAAGTTCATCTTTAAGCGTTACCATCTGTCTATAACCCATAAAGTGATAAATTCTATCATTTATATACTGATATCTTTCTTCAAAGTTCATTGGTATAACTGGATAGTCATGGATACCTTTTATTTCAAATTTGTCTATTTGGTTGATTTGTTCTATATAAGCTATGATAAGTGCATAATATTGATCTAAGAGTTCGTGAGCTTCATTACTTTTTAATTGTTTGTTTTTTACAAGTGGTTCTATTTGTTCTTCTAATATTATAAAATCATTCTTTTCTATCATGCTTCATCAACCTTTACTAGTCCTGCTTTTAATCTTTTCTGACCTTCTCTACAATCAGCCAGCAATGGACATGCTTCACATTTAGGCTTGCGTGCAACACAGTGATATCTACCAAAGAAAATTAACTGATGATGGCTTTTAGTCCACCTTTCTCTTGGTATAATACTACATAAGCGATCTTCTACTTGTCGTACATTATCCTTTTGTCTACATATTGCTAGACGTTTTGAAACTCTTTCAACATGTGTATCAACCGCAAGAGAAGGTTCTCCAAATGCAACACTCATTACAACGTTTGCCGTCTTACGGCCAACACCTGCTAAAGATTCTAGCTCTAAATGTGTACTAGGTACAATGCCGTCATAATTATCCAACAGTGATTGACATAATTTTTGAATGTTTTTTGCTTTATTTCGAAATAGTCCGATTGATCTAATATCATCTTGTAATTCTTCTAAACTCACATTTAAGTAGTCTTCAGGTGTTTTATATTTTTGAAAAAGCGACTTTGTGACTTTATTAACTAAAACATCTGTACATTGTGCAGATAGCAATACAGCAATTGTTAGTTCAAAAGGATTGTCGTGTACAAGCTCACATTCAGCATCAGGAAACATTTCATCTATGACATCCATCATTTCTAATGCTCTTTTTTTACTTATCATAAGGATTCTCCCCGTTCACCCAATCAAAAATCGGTATTGAATTTACATTTTGTTTTAATTTTTTGTTGTGATTAAATTTCTCACTTTCTTCTTTTGAAGACTGAACAGTTGTAATGTTTTTCTTCTTCCAATTTAATAAAATCCTATCAATATACTTGAAGCTTAGCTTGTCTAAACTATGCGCTTCATTTAGTGCACTTTGTATAAGCTCATTAGAATGGTGATCAGTATCAATCCAATGATTTAATGTTTGAACTTCAAGTGGTGTTAAAGGACGTCCAAACGTAGATTCAAATTCTTGGAATAATTTTTTGAATTGACTGTTTTGATCTTCAACAGTATCTTCTTGCTTTACTTCATTCATTATTAAAGCTAATTGTTCAAATAATGGTTCAAACGATATGAATTCATTATATTTATGCTGCTCATCTTTTTCAATTTTAATGTCAATACATTTTAGCTGTGAAAGTTGATTAATGACATGACTTACTTCTTGAATAGACAAACTTGTTCCTTGTTGAATATTTTCTAATGGTGGTTGCAAATTTCGATCATTTTCTTGATCTAATAATTTTACTAATATAACAAATTGTTTTTCATTTAAACCTAACTTTACGTAATGATTAAATAAAGCGCGTTGAATAATGACCGGTTTTTCTTTTAACATTTCGCTGGAATACATCTTTTCACCTACTTTGTGATTGAAATAATGCCAAATGATTAGAGGCTGAGACAATTAATATGTCCCAGCCTGATTATTATGGATATAAACGATTTAATAAGCGTGGGAACGGTGAAGTTTCTCTAACATGTTCAACTCCACTTAACCATGCTACTGTTCTTTCTAGACCTAATCCAAAGCCACTATGAGGTACACTTCCATATTTTCTTAAGTCCGTGTAATAGCTATATGAATCTGGATCTAATCCATGTTCTTTAATTCTTTGATTAATTAAATCTAAGTCACTAATTCTTTCTGAACCACCAATAATTTCACCGTAACCTTCAGGTGCAATTAAGTCAGCACATAGTACTGTTTCTGGATTTTCAGGATTTGGTTCCATGTAAAATGGTTTAATTTTAGTTGGATAATTGATAATAAATACTGGTTTATCATAATGATTTGCAATTGCTGTTTCATGTGGTGCGCCAAAATCATCGCCCCATTCAATATCATCAAAGCCTTCTTTATGCAAGAATTCAACAGCATCATCATAAGTGATTCTTGGGAATGGTGTTGAAACGGCCTCTAATTTAGAAGTATCTCTTTCAAGCAAATCTAATTCTAAAGTACAATTTTCTAATACTGATTTCACAATATGATGTACATAATTTTCTTGAACTTCTAAACTTTGATCATGTTTCATAAATGCCATTTCTGGTTCAATCATCCAGAATTCAATTAAGTGACGTCTTGTTTTAGATTTCTCAGCTCTAAATGTTGGACCGAAACTGAAAACTCTACCATGTGCCATAGCAGCAGCTTCCATGTATAATTGTCCACTTTGTGATAAGAATGCATCTTCTTCGAAATATTTTGTATGGAATAGTTCACTCGTACCCTCAGGTGCACTACCAGTCAAAATTGGTGGGTCTATTTTAGTGAATCCATTGTCATTAAAGAATTCATAAGTAGCACGAATAATTTCATTTCTAATTTTCATAACAGCGTGTTGACGTTTAGAACGTAACCACAAATGTCTATGGTCCATTAAGAATTCTGTTCCGTGGTTTTTAGGCGTTATAGGATAATCGTGTGATTCTGAAATGACTTCTACTGAGCTTACTTGCATTTCATATCCAAATTTAGAACGCTCATCTTCTGTAATTGTTCCCGTTACAAATACTGATGTTTCTTGAGTTAATGATTTAGCAAGTTTGAAAATATCTTCTGATACTTCTGCTTTTACTACAACACCTTGCATAAATCCTGTACCATCTCTTAATTGTAAGAATGCTATTTTCCCACTAGATCTCTTATTTGCAATCCAAGCACCGATTGTCACTTCTTGATTGACATAATCTTTTGCTTGTTTAATCGTAATATTCATTTATATTTCTCCTATTCAAATAAATTACCTATAGTCATTTTATCAAATTATCTATATAACTGCTATCTGTTTGGATATTTTCTTAATTTATCTTGGAAATTATTTATATCGCCTTCTATAACTGGTATTTCGCCTAAAGCATTTATGAAAAATTTACTATAATTACTATCTAAAATTCTTCTATCAAAACATACTAACAATCCTTGATCATTTTTATTTCTAATTAACCTACCGATACCTTGTCTAAATTTAGTAACAGCATCTGGTAATACATAGTCTTTAAAAGGATTTTCAAATTCATCTTTCATCAAATGGTATCTAGGGTCATCTTGATGAATGAACGGTAATTTAGTCATCATGACACATTTAATTCCTGAAGATTGATAATCAAAACCTTCAAAGAAAGATAATGTTCCAAGTAAAATTGTTTTATCAAATTGATTAAATTGTTGAACAATTTTATAAACATGTGAATGCTGTTGTTGCATTAATAATACATAGTCATCAAATATTTCAAGTTCTTCCATATAACGGTATGCTTGATAAAGCATTGAGTAGTTCGTGAATAATACTAAACATTTTTGATTTGTTTCACTTACAAATGTAGATAAGTAATGAACAATTGTTTCAATATACTCATCTTGATTATGGAACTGATAACTTGGCATATTTTTAGGAACAAAACATGCTGCTTGATTTTTCAAATCATAAATATCATTCAAATAGTATGTATTGAATTCAATATTTTTAGGAAACATAGATTTAAACGATGTAAACGACTCATTTACAGTTAATGTTCCTGAAATGAAAATATTACTATTAAATTGCTCAATAAATACTTGATTAAGTAAATCTTTAACTTCTTCTTTTTTAACAAAAAGAGAAAGTGTAGATTTTTGAGTTAACTTTTTAATTGATACGTATGGTACTTGCCCCGATTTAATAACGTTATATATCTTAGTATACTGATGATATATATAAATCAATTCTTTTTTGAATGCTTTCACATGAGCATGTGTAAAAGATTTGAATCTAGATAAAATTTGATTAATCGTACCTATTTGTAGTTTGAATATTTCAGATAGCTTCGTAACATCGATATCATAGATATAATGAATTTGTTGTTCGTCATCATTTTGAGATTTATGCTTTTGATTGATTTGATCCATTAATTCATCGAATAAATTTTCGTTTTGTTCATGTAATAATTCGATATCTTTTTTTAATTGATAAATATCAATGGGATCTATTGGGTATTGCTCTATAATTCTTCTGTTTTCTAATTTATCTAATCTTCTAAATAATTTTTCTTGTTCATTTTTACCTAATAATCCAAGATGATATTTAATGTGTTGATAACTTAAATTATCAGTAACTTGGTTAAGTGCATAGTCTTGTATACGGTGTGCTTCGTCTACAATTATATGTTTAAACAATTGATAAACAGTGTCTTCAGTACTATGTTGCAATAAATGCGCATGATTCGTAATACCTATCTCAACACTTTGAGCACTCTCTTTAATAAATTGATAATAATGAATGTCATTTTTAAATGGAACATAAGTTGTTCTTTTTTGGTCAAAGAATACTTTTTGTCCTCCTTTTAGATGTAACTCTTCAATATCTCCAGTTTCAGTCTCTAAAATCCAAACTAATAACTGCATTTTTAAAATCGTTGCTTCATAATTATCAGTATCATCTTGAAGAATGTTTAAAATTAAGCCTAGTGAAATGTAATGATCTTTACTTTTTATAATCATTGCCTTTAAATCAAGATCTAATGCATTCAACACTTTGTTGAACTCTTGCTCTAGTAGTTGATTTTGTAATAATTTTGTATGAGTTGAAACAAGTATGTGCTCTCCTGTTTCTAAATAGTAAAGCAGTGAAGCAAGTACAAAACTCATCGATTTTCCACTTCCAAGAGGTGCTTCGATAAGCGCATTTTCATTATGCATTAAAGAATCAAATAATTGTTGAACTAATTGATATTGTTCTTTACGATAATCAAAATTAAATGTTTTAAGAATTCTATCATAGGCTTCATCAATTGTTATAATTTCACTATTTTTCGATTTACGTATAAGTGTTTGCTTTAAGTAGTTGATATTTTGATATTTTTTTATTTTGCTTGAATTTGTCACTGTATTTTGACTAGTTCTAACAATTTCAAATAAAATATCTTTCAAGTCATATTTCAGTGACTTTGATAAATAGTAAAGTTGTTTAATAGTATCTATAGGTAAATCTTTTATTTTTTGAATAGCTTTTATAAACAATAAAGCTGTTGCTTTAGCATCTTCATCTGCACTATGTGCTTGATTCAAATCGACTTTTAAAGATTGGCTTAATTCACTTAACTGATAGCTTTCTTCAGTTGGAAAAGCAATTTTAAAGAGTTCCATCGTATCTATTATTAATTTTGGTTCAAATTCTATTTGATATTTTTCAAAATGAGCCTTTAAAAAGTTCAAATCAAATAAAACGTTATGCGCTACAAACACACAGTCTTTTAACATTACAAATAAAGATTTACTAATCTCGTCAAAATATGGCGCATCTTGTAAATCTAACTCATTTATATTTGTTAATGCCTGGATGAAAGATGGAATTTCCAAATCAGTTTTAACATATGTATGGTAAGTATCTACAATTTGTTGGTCTTCTATAAATGTAATACCAATTTGTATAATTTCATCATATTGTATTTGGTTTCCAGTTGTCTCTAAATCTACGACAGCGTATCTTTGCGCCATATTATCTCTCCTATATTTCGATATCTGCGCTCATAAATTGATGTAAATTGCCATCCTCAGATATCACAGTTAAGAACCCATTATCTTGTATATCTATTGCTCGCCCAACGATTTGTTTTTTGCCTTCAGTATAAGTTAAAGTTTTATTCCAGATCATGCTTTTTTCTTTATATAATGCTTTAATTTCACTAAATGGTAAATTCAAGAATTGGTCATATCTCTGTTCAATTGCTTTAATTAGTAATGTTAGAAATTGATAAGGATCTATAGGCTTACCATTCTCTATATTTAAACTCGTTGCACGTGATTGATTTACTTTATCAAATTCTAATTGAGTCTGATTTAAATTTATACCTATTCCACAAATGATTGCATGAACACCATCCGTATCGGCAATCATTTCTGTCAAAAATCCACATACTTTTTTATTACCAATATAAATATCATTTGGCCATTTTATTTTACATTGTATATTATAATGTTGTTCAATCACTTCTTGAATTGCAAGACTAATAAATAAATTGAATGTCGACATTTTTTGAATAGCTATGTCAGGTTTTAATACGATTGACATCCACAGGCCTTTGCTTTTTAGAGAGGACCATTCACGATTAAATCTCCCTCTTCCTTTAGTCTGTTCATCGCTTAATACTACAAAATGATTATTTATCTCATTTATATAAGATTTAGCAAGTATTTGAGTAGAATCAACCTGAGTTTGAACGATTGCTTGATTCAACAATACGTTGTCTTTAAGTTCAATATTAACAATGTCTTCTTGCCAAATGGAAGGAATACTCGCAATTTTATATCCTTTATTTGAAATGGATTCAATTTGGAATCCTTCTTTTCTAAGTTGATCAATTACTTTTTTTACAGTAACACGTGAACAATTTAATGTCTCAGCAATTTGTTGACCTGATAAATATTTATCATTTTGATATAAATAACTAACAATTTCACGTTTATATTTCGACATTCTCTCGCACCCATTCTATTAACTCATTTTGTGTATTATTCACTTTATTTAAAATTACTGCTTGCTCTACTTTATTTAATATATCTTTTATCCATGGCCCACCATTTTTATTAAATTCATTCATGATGATTTGACCATTAATACTTAAATCTGACTTATCATATATAGGTAGTTTATCATAAATTTCATTTACTAAAATAGTATTCATTATTGTAGGATGAAATTGTATATTAAGTGATTGATTATTTTCATATATAAATTGTATGACTTTGTTTACTTTATTGTTGCCATAATTATAAATCATACTAGTCATTTCCACTTTTGAAATGTTTCCATTTTCAAATTCATTAAATAGATTATAATAAGAAATTATTTCATGTTTCTCTTTATTACTTATTTTCAAATGATTTAAACTCGAAAGTTCTAAATGATATATATAGCATAATGAAGCAATCCATAGTTCGAAATTTGAATGTTGTGGTATAAAAATTGTTTCCAAATTGATATTTTTAAAAAATGGTATATATTTAAAAATTGCCATGTCTTTCATGGTTTGAATAATATGGGATACATAATTGCCTGAAATCATCTTTTTTAATTCAACGACAATTCTTTCGATTGCAATTTTATCTAATAAATGTGCTGATTGGCTCATTGCTTCTTTTGTTTCATCATCAATATTAAATCCTGTTTGAGCTTGAAACCTTACACCTCTCATTATACGTAGAGCATCTTCTTCCATTCTATCAATAGGTGTACCTACTGCTTTTATTATTTTATTGTTAATATCCTTCAATCCATTAAAATAATCATGCAGTTGATATGATTTATCCATAGCAATTGCATTCATCGTAAAATCTCTTCTTGCAACATCTTCATATAAATCTGTTACAAATTGAACCGATGTAGGTCTTCTGTGATCAACATAATCCCCATCTTTCCTAAACGTGGTTACTTCGAATTGTTGACCACTTCCTAATACAATTATCGTACCGTGTTCTTTTCCAATTGGTAAAGTTTTATCAAAGATTGATTCCACTTCTTCTGGTAAAGCACTTGTCGTTATATCTACATCAGAAATATGTTTATCCATTAAGTAATCTCTTACAGATCCTCCGACAAAGTAAGCATGATGGCCATGATTTTCAAGTGCTTCAATTATCCATTTGGCATCTTCAAAAACTTGATTAGAGCTCATATTAATCTCCTAACATATTGTTGTAACAAGATTCATATTGATCAGCAATCACTTTTGATGAGAAACGTTCCTTCACATCTGCTACCATAGCTTCTTGCATATTTTTATAAAGTGTATGATTAGTTAAAAGCTCAATTGCATGCTCACTTGCTTTATCAGTATCAGCAACATCTACAGTGTATCCTGTTTCGCCATTTTTAATAACTTCTTTAATACCACCAGCATTAGTACCAATAGGAACGACACCAGTTAGCATAGCTTCTAACAGTACTAAGCCAAAGCTTTCTTTTTCACTCATTAACAAAGTTAAGTCTGACATCTGATAGAATATATTGACTTCATCTTGTTTTCCTAAAAATAGTACATGATTTTCTATATTGAGATGTTTGATTTGTTCTCTAGCAACTTGTAGTTCAGGTCCATCCCCTATTAAAAGCAATTTAGATTTAACCTTTTTGTTTATTTTATAAAAAGTATCTACTACGTCATGAACACGTTTAACTTTTCTAAAATTTGATACAAAAGTAATAACTTTCTCGTCTTCTTCAATTCCGTATCTACTTCTTAAATCTGTATTATAAACTTGAGGAAAGTTATCTTCTTGTACAAAGTTGTATATTGTTTTAATTGGTTTATCGGGTCCTATCACTTCGTATGTTTCTTCTTTTAAACTATCACTTACACTTGTAACGACATCACTTTTTTCAATTCCAAAGCGAATAGCACTTTGCAACGATGTATCATAACCTAATACAGTAATATCAGTACCATGTAATGTAGTCATAATTTTTACGTCTTTTCCTGAAATTTGTCTAGCTAAAATACCACATATTGCATGTGGTACGGCATAGTGCATATGTAAAATATCTAAATCGTAATCATTTATTACAGCTGCAATTTTTGCGCTTAATGTTATATCGTATGGTGGATATTGGAATACAGAATATTGATTAACATCAACTTGATGAAAAGTAACATTTGGAACAGGTTCTTTCATTCTAAAAGGCATGTTTGAAGTAATAAAATGAACTTCATGACCTCTTTTTGCCATTTCCAATCCTAGTTCAGTAGCTACTATACCTGAACCACCCATTGACGGATAACAAGTAATACCGATTTTCATATTATGCCTCCATAAAAACTTATTTTCGTTCAAATCTATCTTTATCTCTTACATTGAATTTATTCATAGTATCTTCAAAACTTTTATTTAAATCGATATTTAATGAATTAGCTAAACAAATTAATACAAATAAATTATCGCCTAATTCAGCTTCAATTGTATTTTCTTCTTCAGAAGATTTCTTTTTCTTTTCACCATGAGTATGGTTGATTTCTCTAGCCAATTCTCCAACTTCTTCTGTTAATCTCGCTAAGTTAGCTAATGGTGAAAAATAGCCAGTTTTAAATTGAGAAATATAAGTATCTACTTCTTTTTGCATTTCTTGCATATCCATACAAATCCCCCTCACTTATCTTTTATATTAATTTATAAAAGTGCTCACATATTAAAATTATATATGATTAACGTACATAATGACAATGTTATAAACTGACTATAGATTTTGATGCATATACTTTTAAAATTTATAGTTCATTATGAAATTAAAAATAAAAAACTACCGATTTAAGTTATAAACTTAAATCGGTAGTGTGTAATACGAATTAACTGTTACGTGCCATTAGAATAAATCTTGCTAACTCGGCTACTGCTACTGCTGTTGCAGCGACATATGTCATCGCAGCGGCTGATAAAACTTTCTTAGCATGTCTATATTCTTGTTGATTGACCATGTTTAGTTTTTCAATTTGGCGCATCGCCCGTTTACTTGCATCAAATTCGACTGGCAATGTAATGATTGAGAATAATACAGCGAATGACATAAATACGATACCAACCCATAATAATGTTGTTCCGAATGTACTGCTCATTGCTGTTAATACGATACCAGCTAAAATAATAATATAAGATAACGAACTACCTAAACTAGCAAGTGGTACTAAAGCTGTTCTAAACTTTAAGAAACCATAACCTTGAGCATGTTGTATTGCAT
Source organism: Mammaliicoccus sp. K-M42 (assembly GCF_022386375.1). Classification (NCBI taxonomy): domain Bacteria; kingdom Bacillati; phylum Bacillota; class Bacilli; order Caryophanales; family Staphylococcaceae; genus Mammaliicoccus; species Mammaliicoccus sp. K-M42. Next base: position 28,523 of record NZ_JAJNIS010000001.1, read on the forward strand.
GTCCTACTTCGTGAGCTGCAATCGCTGTACCTGCTACGCTAGGTTGTTGATAGTTTGATGGTGATAAAACTACACGTTTTTTAGATGGGTCAAAATGATCTGATAAGAACCCTTCACCTTGTAATACTTCTACATCATGAATACCATTAGCTGCTAGTATTTCTTCAGCCACTTGTTTACCCGTTTTACCGCTTGTTGAACGTACTCTTGAGTATTTATTGTAAGTTGATTTTACTTTAAATTGGAAGTACATAGGGACAAGCATAATGATCACAAAATAAATAATGAATGAAAACAAATTACTTCCTCCTTTATATCCCTGTTAGTTATTATATTACGGAGTGATGACCTCTACGTCAAATATTTCGAACGTATTTTTATGTTTTTTTGTAAATAAAATAAAAGGAGAAAAGCGATTATACTTAGCCAAAATGCAAAATATCCAATATGTGATTCATACTGACTTAACATGCTATATACAGGATATTGATGATACACATAATCTATTACATCGTTATGAAAGACCCATATCATCGTTATTACAATATGCCAAGTTTTTATATTAAATGTAGGATAAAACATAAATGCTTGGATTGCCATAAGCCCGTGAGATGTCATTAGCATGATTGCCATAGGAAGAAGTTGTTCATAGTGAATCATGACAAATAAGTTCATCACCACTGCCCATACACCATATTTAATTAATGTCACAAATGCTAAACATTCAAATAAACCTAAATGTTTATTGAAATAAATAGCTGCAATGGCAATGACTAGGAAGAATGTTGCTGTTGGACTATCAGGTATGAATGGCCAAAAATACCATTTACTTTCTAACAATTGTCCTCCATACCAAATATATCCATAAATTGTTCCGAGTAGATTTGCAATAAATAGAGTTATGAGCACTGATTTTTGTCCCATAACGTATCTCCAAAATGCCATTATGTAACTCCTTTGAAAAAAGCCACCATAAAATGGTGGCTTTAATAATTATTTTTTCAATTCTTTACCGTTCGCATCTGTTTCGTGTAAATCAGCAACGTATTTAGAAACTTTATCGATTTCATCTTTTGAAAGTGTATCTTTAAAGCTAGGCATTTTACCTGCACCTTTTTCTACAAATCCTTGTACGCCCTCTTTTGGTAATTTCGATTCTACTAAGTTTGGACCTTGTCCACCAGTCAATTCACCACCATGACAACTTGTACAGTTTGACTTGATAATGTCTGTGTAGACTGGATCGGATTTATCTAAGTTAGAAAATACGATTTCACCTTGCTTAGCTTGTTGTTTCCAATCATGGTAATAACTTGATTCCCATGTTGTATAGAATAAGATAGCAATTGCAATTAACATGAAACCAGAAGCAAATGGTCTCTTTGTCCATTTACGTTCAGGGCCTCTATCTAACCATGGAGCTAATAATAAAGCACCAAAAGCAATACCTGGTAAGACGATTGCCCCAAATGTATTATAAGGACCAGATGCGAATGTATATTTAAGTATTTGATATAAGAATAAGAAATACCAGTCTGGTAATGGTGTGTAACCAGTATCAGATGGATCTGCCACACGTTCAAGTGGCGATGGATGAGCAACTGTTAAACATAAGTATGCAATTAAGAAAACTGCACCAGTCATCCATTCTTTTAATAGAAAGTCAGGCCAGAAACTTTCTGTACGACCTGGAAATTCTGAGTAATCTCTATTTAACTTTGGTTTGTCGTATGACTTAATTCTTGAGTCACCAACAAACTTCATCCCTTTACCGCGATGCATGTCGCATGACCTCCTTTTTCATTTATTCACGTTATTTTTATAGTGGACCTGAAATACCTTGTTTTCTGATCATTATAAAGTGTGCTGCCAGTAACGCGAATAGTGCAGCTGGTAGGAAGAATACATGTATCGCAAAGAAACGAGTTAGAGTTTGTGCACCAACTATTTCGGCATCCCCTGCTAGTAATGTCTTAACCCACGGCCCAATGATAGGAACTGATTCTGCAATTTGTAAACCTACTTTTGTTGCGAAAAGTGCTTTCATATCCCAAGGTAATAAATATCCAGTAAAACTTAATCCAAGCATTACGAAGAATATTAAAACACCTACAACCCAGTTTAATTCTCTAGGTTGTTTGTAAGACCCTGTGAAGAATACACGGAGTGTATGTAAAAACATCATTACTACTACTAAACTTGCTCCCCAATGGTGCATACCACGTACGATAACACCAGCAGCTACATCGTGTTGTAGATAGTAAACTGATTTCCAAGCATTAACGATATCTGGAACATAATACATCGTTAAAAACATGCCTGATAAAACTTGTATAACAGTAATGAAAAACGTTAGACCACCAAAACAATAAACGAAAGCTGAAAAGTGATAAGCAGGGTTAACATGCTCTGGCACTTCATGATCAGCAATATCTCGCCAAATTGGTGTAATATCAAGTCTGTCATCGACCCAATCATAGATTTTATCTATCATTGTTAATCCCTCCTTATTTAGCTAATTCGTTTTCGTGCTTTTTGCCGATTTGAATAATGCCATCTTTAACTTTTACTTCGTATTGATCAAGTGGTGCTAATGGTGGCGTACCAGGAATGTTTTTACCATTCTTTTCGTAACGGCCGTTATGACATGGACAATAGAATTGATTAGGATTTGAGTCATCACCATTCCAAGTCACTGTACATCCTAAATGTTTACAGACAGGTGATAAAGCTACAATTTCCTTTCCATCTTTGTATACCCAAGCGAATTCTGTAACTTCACTCGTATACCAAGCATCTTCTTGCTCGAATTTAAAGTCCACTTTTATAGGCTCTTTGCCAAGTTCTGACTCCTTTACGCCTGTAGCAATCAAATCGCCTTGTGCATCCGCTTTGAAAACAGGATCAAGCGCAAATCTACCCATAGGTAAAATCATACCAGCAGCCATAAATGACCCAACACCCATTAATGAATAGTTTAAAAATTGGCGTCGTGTGACACGTTGGCTCATTCAGATTCCCCCCTCTATTAATCGTTCTTTTATAACTAGGACAATTTAATTTTAGCCTATTATTTCAAGACGGTCAACGCTTTGTCACAATTTATATTTTATTTATTAAGGTTTTAACTAAGAAAGTTCAAAAATATGAAAAGGCTTTAATTTTTATGGACATTTTTTGGCGATAAAAGTGATTTTTGAAGAGTACTTTTTGAAAAAATTATCTAAGACATCTTCAAAATAAAAAGCATATCACTGCATAACTGAAAATATCAGTTGAGTGATATGCTTATTATTTACAAAAATTAAGAGTTTGTTTTATTCCAAGATTTTATGATGAATTTCATAAATTGTTTAACTTCATCTTCTATAAGTGTACGTTTCATTTCATCGTCTAGATCACTCATAGGGATTGTGTTAACCGTATAATATTCAATCTCAGAATTTATATTTATTTTTTCACTACTTAAAATGATTATATTGTTAAGTCCATATTCATTTAAGCTTTGCACAAATGAATTTACATGGTCGTATTGATTTCCACTTGTAAAAAATGTAGGTGTTAGTAATAATCTACCTTTAAATTGTTTTTCTGCTAGCATTCCAACTAATTGTACTGTTTCGTTTTTATCGCATGAAGTTAATAATTGATGATTCATATCGATATTTGAAACTGGAATAATTGCTGTATCTATATATTCTAAGTTGTTTTTTAATTCTTTTAAGTCAATGTGATTAAATAACATTACTGATGTTCCTCCAACTCATTAATGAACTGCAATATTTTAGACATCTCTAAAAATGTGTCTTGATCATTATTATCTAATGATTTATCAATCTCATTTCTGATTAGTTGTCCCCAATGATGAAGTGAATTATTGTTATTGTTAAATGAACGTATATCTTTATCTTCTCCATAATAGTCAACTAACATTTGTAATAGCAGCAATCTATTTAAGCGATCGTCATTTTTATTTAAATATAGTAAGACATTAAGTTCTGTATTATCCAATCTTATATCATGAAAGATTTGTCGACCATTTTCTATACAAAATTGGTCTTTACAATACAATAATGGTAATTGTTTAGATTGGGAAGTACTAATAGATAGAATTCGATTATTAGATAATTCACTAACAAAAGTTATATTTGATAAATATTTTGGACTACTTTTAAGTAAATTTAATATCCATACACTTTCAGCAATTTTAAAATCATATTGATACAATATATATTCAATGAACCGCTGTTTTTCATAGTTAAGCCATGTATGATTCATATTTAACCCTACTTATAATAGTCTTTCGTATTCTTGGTCCCAATAAGGATTCTCAGGATCGAGTTTGCGAACAGACTCTAATATATTTTTAGCAGTTTCTACATTTCCAATTTCTATTAAATAATGGTAATAGTCATTTAAGAAGTCTATGTTTTGTGTTAAATCTGGATAAGCTAATTCGTAAAAATGCTGTGCTTCTTTATCTCTTTCTTCTTCTCCGAATGCATACCCAACATGCCAAGCTACTATTGGATCGATGTCTTCATGGTCAACATAAGTTAGCAAGTTAATTAAGCCAGTTGTGTTATCTTTTTCACGATAATAATCAGCAAGAATAATTGCAGCTTCTGTATAAGATGGATCAACTGTTAAAGCATCTTGTAAAAGAATTGCACCATGTTCGTCATTTGTTGTTAACATTAGTCTAGCTGTATCAGTCATTAATTCTTTATAATATGCATTTAATCTAAGACCTTCTTTACCTATTTCAATTGCTTTTTCATAATCTTTTTCAGATTCGTAAATTTGAAGTAAGTAATGGTAAGCTTGCATAAAGTCGGGATCTTTTTGTAGAAGCTTCTCAAGTTGTTTAATTGCTTCTCTTGTTAAGTCATTTTTTTGATAACTTATTGCTTGTTTGAAATAATCTTCAGCAGTCATATCCATTTCAGAAACATTTTCATAATATTTAATCGCTTCTTCATATGCACCACTTTGTAAACTCGCATCAGCCATACGTGAATAAATAGATATCCCATTTACAATATCTTCACCTGTTTGCGTAATCGTTTCATAATTAGACATTGCTTTTAAATATTGACCGTCATAATAATACATTTCAGCTAAAGCAAAAGTAATAACGATGTCATCTGGTTCAATTTCTTTTGCTTCAATAAGTTTTTCAATTCCAACTTCGAATAATCCTTGTTGTTGATATAAATCAGCTTCTAGCATTAATTTTTCTGTTGAATGGGGGCTATTATATAGAACTTCATGTGCTTTATCTAAGTCATTTTGGTCGATAAGACCTTCTATATAATAAACGAGTAGTTCATTTTCATCTGGATAAAGTAAATAAAGTTCTTCAAATATTTTTACACCTTGATCGACTATTCCATATTTATATAATGTTTCTCCTAACATAAATAAAGCATCATGATCGTCAGATTGTAAAACTCTATTTACTTTCTCATCTAATTGTTCGATATTTTTCATATGAATATCGTCAATTACTTTATATACATCTTCCATATTTAAAGGACTCCTTCTATTCATTTATTAGAGATTTAAGTTCTATAAATGCATCTAATACTTCATCTTTAGAAACGGATTCAATTGTAAACGAAGCTTCGCCTTCTTGTAAAACCATTTGAATCGTTTGTCCAATATTCTTTTTGTCTTTTTTCATATAGTCAAAAATCAGCTCAATATTAGCATTATTTATTATGCTAAGTGGATATCCAAGTTCTTTTAAATAATTAATAAATATATGAATAGATTCTTGGTTATCAAAGAGATTTCTATTTTTATTTATGATTTTTTGGAATAAAATACCTATCATAACAGCTTCACCATGAGCAATTTTAGTTAAATATTCTAAACCATGTCCAAAAGTGTGTCCTAAATTTAAATGTTTACGTACGCCACCTTCGAACTCATCTTCAATGACAATTTTTAATTTTGTTTCTATACCCATTTTTAAAAATGTATCTATATTCTCAAGACGTGACAGTTCTTTAATAGATGGATATTGATCCATTAAATGCCATGTATCAGTTTCACTGTTTAAAATAGCATGTTTATATACTTCTCCAAAACCACTTCTAATTTCTGTATGTGGTAATGTATTTAAGAAGTTTAAGTCATATATCACAGCGCGAGGTCTGTGAAATGCGCCAATTAAATTTTTACCGACTGAAGCATTTATTCCAACTTTGCCACCAATTGCAGAATCATGTGCAAGTAATGTGGTAGGAACTTGTATAAAATCAATTCCACGTAATAAAGTAGCTGCTAGAAAACCAACAAAGTCTCCTGTAGCTCCTCCACCAATAGCAATCAATTGTGACTGTCTATTAATATTTAAAGACAATATTTTTTCGCTAATCGATTCGAAGTACGACATTTGTTTGCAAGCTTCACCACTCATAATAGTTATAAATTTAATATCCTGATTTTCAAGGTTTGCTTTAATATAATCTTTATGGAATCTATAAACATCTTGATCAATTAGAACGATATTTTGTTCGTTTTCTTTTAAAAAATGATTTATCTCTGCAAGTGCATTTTGCTTTAATATAATCGGATAGTTGTTGTCATTGTAAGTAGTTTCAAAAATCATTTCATCACCTAGAAATTTAAATTCCAATTACGATGATTCTTAACTGCATCTTGTAATTGGTCAATATGATTTGATTGATATTCTTCAGTAATTGCCTTAGCAACTTCAAATGCAATGACATGTTCACAAACTACGCTTGCTGCAGGGACTGCACAACTATCTGATCTTTCAATTGTAGCTTTAAAGCTATCTTTGGAATCTATATCAACAGAATTTAATGGTTTATATAGTGTAGGTATTGGTTTCATTACGCCGTTTATAACAATTGGCATACCATTCGACATACCACCTTCTAGTCCCCCAAGGTGATTTGATAAACGGTGGTATCCTTTTTCATTATCGTATGCAATTTCATCTTGAATTTCACTACCTGGTTTCTCAGCAGCTTTAAACCCTTCACCAAAACTTACGCCTTTGAAGGCATTAATACTAACCACAGCTTGAGCTAAACGCCCATCAAGTTTACGATCATAATGTACATAACTTCCGATACCAGCAGGAATATTTTCAACAACTACTTCGACTATACCACCGATTGAGTCTCCATCTTTTTTCGCTTTGTCAATTCGGTTTCTCATTTTTTCAGCTACTTCATCATTAATACAACGTACATCGTTATGGTCAATGTTTTCTTTAACCTCTTCAAGCGTATATTCAAAATCGTCTTTTACGCCACCTATTTCAATAACTCTAGAATAAATATCTATATCTAAGGCTTTTAGTAAGATTTTTGAAACTGCACCAACAGCAACTCTTGCAGCAGTTTCACGTGCAGATGAACGTTCAAGTACATTTCTTAAATCTCTATGATTATATTTCATACCACCTACGAGATCTGCGTGACCAGGTCTAGGTTTAGTGATAACTCTTTTCATATTATCTAACTCTTCTTCAGTTAATGCGTCAGCACCCATGATTTTTCTCCAGTGTTTAAAGTCATCATTCTTCACGATGAGCGTAATAGGGCTACCTAAAGTATAACCATGTCTCACACCAGAAACTATTTCTACTGCATCTTTTTCAATTTGCATACGACGACCGCGACCATAACCTCCTTGACGTTTGAACATTTCTTCATTAATTTCATTTACGTCAATTTTTAAGTTAGCTGGAACACCTTCTATAATTACAGTTAGTTGCGGTCCATGTGATTCACCAGATGTTAAATAACGCATATAATCTCTCCCTACTGTTAATTAAATATAAAATTAATCATATCATATTTAACGCGTTAAATTAACAAAAAAGAAAGGAATCGTTTAACAAAAATTTGTTAAACGATTCCTTTCTCGTAATTATTTTTCATATACCCAATTTTCATTGTTTAATTTATAATTATTAAGTTCTGATTTATCAAACCATAAACCTATTTCACGTTCTGCTGACTCATTTGAATCAGAACCATGAATAATATTTCTTCCTAAATCAATACCATAATCCCCTCTTATAGTACCTGGAGCTGCTTTAGCAGGGTTTGTTTCACCAACAATTGTTCTTGTAACTTCAACTACATTATTACCTTCAACTACCATTGCAAATACTGGGCCAGATGTAATAAAGCTCACTAGTTTATTGAAAAAAGGTTTTTCAACATGTTCAGCATAATGTTCTTTAGCTAAATCTTCATTAGCTTGATATAATTTTGCTGCAACTAATTTTAATCCTTTTTGTTCTAGTCGTGAAACTACTTGACCAATTAAATTTCTTTGTACTGCATCAGGTTTAATCATTAAAAAAGTTCTTTCCATTGCGTAATCCCTACCTTTGTTTTATGTAAATCCAAGATAAGTTTATCATTGACTACAAGGAGTTGCAAGCGCTTTCTAATGGTTTCTATCTCTTATTTTTACAATTATTTCTAAAAGCATCTTTTTCCCTGATTCATTATTTAATGTATTGATTAAATTTTCTGCTTTCAGTAAATAATTATTGCTGACTTCTTTTGCCTTTTGCAATTCATTAGATGCTATAATTTCTTCTACTAATGAATCAAAGGTTTCTGCTGGACTCTCAACATGTAATTGATTAATACGCTCTTTAAATTCAGAAGAATTTCTCATTCTTAATAATACTGGTAAAGTAAGGTGTCCATTTCTTAAATCTGAACCAACTGGCTTACCTAACTTTTTCTCAGTGCTTGTAAAGTCCAATATATCATCAACAATTTGATAACTCATACCGATATAATAACCAATTTTAGTTAATTTTTTTACAGTTACATCATCTGCTCTAGCAGCATATGCACCTAATTCAGTAGACAATGAAATAAGCAATGCTGTTTTGCGCTTTATCCTTCTCAAGTAATTCGTTATAGATTGGTTTGAAACAAATTGATCTTCAAATTGAAATAATTCACCTCTACAAACTTCAATAATTCCTTGTGCTAATTGTTCGTGAAGTTTCGGATATTCAATCGTACTTACAGCATTTAATGATTGTGATAATAAGTAATTACCAGTTATAACTGCAGTTTGTACATCCCACTTCTTTGCAATTGTAGGCTTACCTCTTCGTTTGTCACTTTTATCAATTACATCATCGTGAACTAAACTCGCCATATGTATAAGCTCAAGTGTTGTAGCTACTGTGATTACATCTTTTGAATATTGCTCACCAAATTGACTTGCGATTAAAGTAAACAGCGGACGTATACGTTTACCACCAGAAGTTAATAAATATTGGCAAGCTTCATTTATAGTTGTTTGCTCACTATCTATATAATTATTCAATTGTCTTTCTATTTCTTTTACTTCTTTATTTATATGAATTTTTGTTTTGTCATACATGTAATCACCTTGTTATTTAGGTTTATAAGCTAAATGCATCGCTGAAACGCCACCAGTAAAGCTCTTAATTTTAATTCTTTCATATCCTACATCCGCAAACATTTCTGCTAATTCTTTTTTGCCAGGGAAATTTTCGGCAGACTCTTGTAACCAATTGTATTCTTGTAAAGATTTTGCAAATAACTTCCCAAATAATGGCATGATATTCTTGAAATAGAATCTATACAATTGTTTAAATACTGGCATTGTTGGTTGACTCGTTTCTAAACATACAACCATACCTCCAGGCTTTACCACTCTTTTAAGTTCGTTTAATACATGTTTGTAATCTGGAACATTTCTTAATCCAAATCCAATTGTTACATAATCAAATTCATTATCTTCAAATGGTAAATTCATAGCATCACCATGAATCAAATGTATATTAGCCATATTATCCGTTTTTTTCTTACCTACTTCTAACATGTTCTCACTAAAGTCTAGTCCTACAACTTCTCCGTATGGGCCAACAGCATGGCTAAGTTGTATCGTCCAGTCAGCTGTTCCACAACATACATCTAAAGCTTTAGATCCAGGTTTAACATTCATTTGTTTCATCGTGTATTTACGCCATCTTTTATGCTGTTCAAAACTTATAATATTATTTAATGTATCATACTTTCCTGAAATGTTTTGGAAAACATCATGTACATGTTCTGATTTAGATTTATTATCCATTTAGTATTCATTCCTTTAAGTTTAAAAATATAGTCATTTTTATTTAGTAGTAATATGCATAAATGTCATCTTTTAATTGTTCTTTATCCATATTGATTTCATAATAATCTATTAAAGTTGTAATGAAAATAGATTCAATTTCTTTTATTTTCGTTGAATCAAGTGTCATATTTTCATTTGCTAAAGTTTGTTTCAATTCATTTTGTTTGCTGATTGCTTTAGTCATTGTATCTAAAAATATTAAATCCTTATTTAATGTAGCACATTTATAGAAATATGCACTAACAAGATCACCTATTAAGATATCTTGATTAGATACATTTGCTTCACCGATACGGTTTAAAAAGCGCATTGAGGCATCAATAGATATTGTAGCTAATTTCGCATGTATATCAATGTTAATATCATTTAATACATCTGCAATAATAGGATTAACTGCAGGTATATTTTTATTTTTAACGCCTTTTAATAAATTAGAAATTTCATAATTATAAATATTTTCAATTTTATCCATCTTATCACCTCAACATTATCACCTATATATCTTAACACTAAGTTTAATGAATTGAAAATGCATATATTTATTTCATTTAAAGAAATAAGACAAATAAAAAAAGCCCTTTAAAAGGGCTTTGACACAATCAATTATTTAACTGCATCTTTTAATGCTTTACCTGCTTTAAATGCTGGAACTTTACTTGCAGGGATATCAATTTCTTTACCAGTTTGTGGGTTACGTCCTTTACGAGCAGCTCTTTCGCGTACTTCAAAGTTACCGAAACCAATTAATTGTACTTTTTCACCGTCAGATAAAGATTTTTGAATTGATTCGAACACTGCGTCTACAGCAAGACCAGCTTCTTTTTTAGTTAAATTAGCTTTTTCACTTACTGAGTTAATTAATTCTGTTTTGTTCATTTCAATTTCACCTCCCAAAAGGTTATCTAATGATATGTATAAATACCATTATGTTAAGACTTTAACACATCAACCAGTGCCACTGCAACGATTTACAAGCCATAAATGTATATTTTCTATAATTTTATTAATATTTTTTCACATTTGATTTAAAAACAGGCTCATTTTTGTTATTTATTGTAAATTCTGGTGAATATGCCGGTAGTATAGGCGTATCTTTATATAGTAAGTATCGAATGTCTGTACCTGGTTTAGGTAGTGATTTTTCTTTTTTTATAGCTTTTGCTAAATCTAAACGGTAATCAATTACAAAATCATTCCCTCCGTTCATATAAACAGGTAATCTTTCATTGCTATATGGACTAGGAACTGTAGGTGCTTTTTTAAAGCCATACTTTTTGTAATCAATTTCGTAGACGTTTGGTGCAACTTTCTTGCCAAGTTGTAACGGTTCACCACTCGCATCAATTCTAATTCTAAGATCTTTCAATACTTCAGATGTTCTTAAATCAATTAAGTGTACTTTTGGATCTTTATCGACATCCATAATGACATATTGATATATACCACCATTTTCAAATGAATTACCAGGTAATTGTGATAAGAACTTTGGCTTCAATTTATTAAAATCTACTGGGTGTTTTAAATAAATTGAGTAGCTGTCATCTCTTTCTTTAAGCGGTAATAATCCATTGCTTGCTTTCTGATATTCATCAACTGCCGTTTGAACCATATTTAATTGATCATTAGCTGGAACTTGATTTTCTTCTTTTTCTTTATCGGGAAATGCACATGCAGTTAAAAATAATGAACAACATAGTATAAGTATCGTAATTTTTTTATAGTTATGCATGGCTAGATCCACCTAATACAACAATCATAAATATACCAGCAAATATAAGAGAAACAACTGCTAGAAACATAGTAATTCCACTAATTATTTTGTTTTTAAATTTAAATCTTGATAAATATACGAGTATAATTGATAAAATCATAAAACCTATCGAATAAAAAGACACCCACATTAAATCCATTCTTGATATATCAAACATTTCATTACCCCACTTGCTTAAATATTCTCTGACTTTTTGTCACGTTCCATAAGATCTTTAACACCTTCTGAAACAGGATAATCTTCAAATAATACTCTATAAAGCCCAGATGTAATAGGCATTTCTACATCATATTCTTTAGCTAAATTGTAAGCAGCTTCAGTTGTTCTTACACCTTCAACTACCATATTCATTTCTTCTAAAGCTTCGTCTAATGTTGCACCTTTGCCTAACATGTTACCGCATTTCCAGTTTCTTGAATGTACGGATGTACACGTTACTATTAAGTCACCAATGCCTCCAAGTCCAAGGAATGTCATCGGATCTGCACCCATTTTAACACCTAGACGCGTAATTTCTGCTAAACCTCTAGTAATAAGTGCTGCTTTAGCATTATCCCCATATCCAATTCCATCAGTAATACCTGCAGCAAGAGCGATGATATTTTTCAAAGCGCCACCAATCTCTATTCCGATCAAATCATTATTCGTATAAACACGGAAATAATCCGTCATAAATAAATCTTGTGCAAGTCTTGCTACTTCTTCATTTTCTGAGGATACTGACACTGTCGTAGGATGCTTAATTGCAACTTCTTCAGCATGACTAGGACCTGATAATACAGCAATTCCACCATTTAATTTAGAATCAATTGATTCATCAAGCATTTCAGAGATTCTTTTAAAAGTTACAGGTTCTATACCTTTAGACACGTGTATAAATACTTTCTTGCCATCAGCAATTTGATTTATATTTTCTGCAACTTCACGAATTGCTTTAGTAGGAACAGCAATAATAAATATTGAAGAATGATGAACAGCATCTTTTAAACTTGTAGAAGCTTTAATGTTTTCATTGATTGTAATTTCTTTTAAATATTTTGAATTAGTATGTTCTTTATTAATTTCATTGATTGTATTTTCAGTTTTTCCCCACATTAGTACATCATGTTGATTGTCAGCTAATACGTTAGCTAATGCAGTTCCCCAACTTCCTGTACCAAACACAGTAATATTTGACATATTTATCAATCCTTTAATTTAGTTTCTTTTTCTAGATATTAAATGAACTGGCGTTCCTTCATAACCGAATGCATCTCTTATGCGGTTTTCTAAGAAACGTTTATAAGAAAAGTGCATTAATTCAACATCATTAACGAATATTACAAATGTTGGAGGTTGGATTGCAACTTGTGTTGCATAAAAAATATTTAATCTTCTTCCATTATCTGTAGGTGTTGGATTCATTGCAACAGCATCTGTAATAACTTCATTTAAAGTAGAACTTTGTACACGCTTACGATGGTTTTCATCTGCCATTGTTATTAATGGGAATAATGTTCTTAATCGTGATTTCTCTAAAGCAGAAACAAATGCAATTGGAGCATAATCTAAGAATTGGAAGTTATCTCTAACTTTTTCTTCGAATTTTTTCATCGTTTTAGAGTCTTTTTCTACAGTATCCCATTTATTTACTACTATAACTATTGCTTTACCAGCTTCATGTGCATAGCCAGCAACTTTTTTATCTTGTTCAATAATACCTTCTTCTGCATCAATTACGACAAGAACAACGTTTGATCTTTCAATAGCTTTAAGTGCTCTTAATACAGAATATTTTTCTGTACTTTCATACACTTTACCTTTTTTTCTCATTCCTGCAGTATCAATTAATACGTACTCTTGTTCATCATAAGTATATAAAGTATCAATTGCATCTCTTGTAGTACCTGCTATTGGTGATACAATAACGCGTTCTTCACCTAAAATAGCATTTATCAAACTAGACTTACCAACATTTGGTCGTCCAATAAGTGATAATCTAATTGTTTCATCATCATAATCAGGTTCGTCATCTTCAGGAAAATGTCTAGCTGCTTCATCTAGTAAATCTCCTAATCCTAAACCATGTGAACCTGAAATTGGGAATGGTTCCCCGAAACCTAATGAATAAAAGTCATAAATTTCACTTCTCATCTCAGGGTTATCAATTTTATTAACTGCTAATACAACAGGTTTATTTGATTTGTATAATATTTTAGCTACCATTTCATCAGCTTGAGTTACACCTTCACGACCATTTGCCATGAAGATAATTACATCCGCTTCATCTATAGCTACTTCTGCTTGTGCTCTAATTTGTTTTTGGAATGGCTCATCGCCTAAGTCAATGCCACCAGTATCAATTAAATTAAAGTCATGTGTTAACCACTCACCACTTGAATATATTCTGTCTCTTGTAATACCTGGTGTATCTTCAACAATTGATACTCTTTCTCCAACAATTCTATTAAAAATTGTAGATTTCCCTACATTTGGTTTACCTACAATTGCTATAATGGGTTTCGTCATAAACCTACTTCCTCTCATTCATAATCCTTTTTATTTTAACATATCATCACAGTTTAGCCTATGGAATTAAAAAAAGCCATTCAAAGTTTATTCGAATGGCTTTTTAGGATTATAATTTAAAATCTTTTAATTTATCTCCGAAGACATCACCCAATGTTGGATTATCGTCATCAGAATTTGTTTGATTTAAATAAGACTCATCATAATCTGTTTCTTGTTCAATTGTATCTTTAATTGATAAAGAGATTCTTTCTTCATCCTTATCTATTGATAAAATTTTAACTTGTACATCTTGTCCTTTTTCTAAAACTTCATCAGGTTTACCTATATGTTCGTGACTGATTTGTGAAATGTGTACCAAACCTTGTAAACCTGCACCTATTTCCACAAATGCGCCAAATTGTGCTAATCGAACTACTTTACCTGGTACTATATCTCCAACTGAGAAATTATTATCTATTTGTTCAAACGGACTTGGTAAAGTATCTTTGATTGATAAAGAAATTCTTTCAGCGTCTCTATCAATAGCACGAACTTTAACCTTAACTGTATCTCCAACAGTAACTACTTCTTCTGGTGATTTAACATGATCGTGTGATAATTCGGAAACATGTACTAATCCATCTATTCCACCTAAATCAATAAAAGCCCCAAAGTTAGCTATTCTTGCTACTTTACCTTCTAATACATCACCTTGAGATAAATTGTTTAAGAAATCTTCTTTTTGTGAGCTTAAAGACTCTTGTTCAATTTTTTTATGACTTAAAATAACTCTGTTGTTAGTTTGATCTAATTCTTCAATTTTAAGTGTTAATACTTTACCTAAATAATTTGAAAAATCTTCAATGTAGTTAACTGATATTAATGAAGCGGGTATGAAACCGCGAATACCTGCATCTACAACTAAACCGCCTTTTACAACTTCTGTTACTTCAGCTTCGATTGTTCCATCTTCATCAAGGATTTTTTGTAGTTTCTCGTATGATAAGTTCTCGTCTAATTTACGTTTTGATAATATATAATGACCACTATCTTCGGTTTGTTCAATCTTAGTTACAAACGCTTCGATTTCATCACCAATATTGACGACTTCGTTGGCTGTTTCGATGTGTTGAGTTGACAGTTGGCTTATTGGAATGATGCCATCAAACTTACCACCCTCTATGTGTACAACTACTTGTTTATCTTCTATTTGTTGTACAGTACCTTTTACTTTGTCACCTTCTTGCACTTCATTTATCATGGATTCGTTGAATTCTTCCGTCATCAAAATTGCCTCCTTTAAATAAATATCATAATAATAACTTCTTATAAAGAAGCTAAATTGTCAAGAAATTCGAACTATTTAGTTCATTTTACTTTTTGCTAATTCTGAAATTTTATTTGTCACTTCTTCTATAGTTAATCCGGTTGTATCAATACTTATAGCATCTTCAGCTTTAACTAAAGGTGAGATTTCACGATTCATATCATATTGATCACGACGTTCGATATCTAATTTTAAAGATTCTAAATCTGATTCAATCCCTCTTAATTCATTGTCTTTCAAACGTCTTAAAGCACGTTCTTCAACAGATGCAATCATATATATTTTAAGCTCTGCATCTGGTAATACCGTAGTTCCTACATCTCTACCATCCATTACAACATTCTTTTCATTTGCTAACTTTTGTTGTTCATTAACTAAAAATGTTCTGACTGGTTCTTTAGAAGCAACGTAAGAAACTTTTTGCGTTACATCATTTTGTCTTATTCTTTCTGAGACATCTTCACCATTTAAAATAACTCTCTGACCATTATCTAAAACTATTTTCAAATCAATCTCTTTAACAAGTCGGTCAAAATCTTCAGTTTCTTGTTCAATGTAATAAAGTGTTATTGCTCTGTACATAGCACCAGTATCTACATAAATCATATTAAATTTTTGCGCTACTAATTTAGCGATTGTACTTTTACCAGCAGCAGCTGGACCATCTATTGCAATATTTATTTTCTTCATTTGTATTAACCTCTCTTGTTCTTTAATCCTATATATTTTATCATAAACTATAATCATATGAATAGGAGGAAAGAAATGAAGAGAATATTAGTTATACATACAGGTGGAACAATAAGTATGTCAGAAGACAAAGATACAGGTAAAGTAGAAACAAATTCAGAACATCCAATGCACAGACATCAAGAGTTTATACAATCTTTAGGTGATATTACAGAAATCAACCCATTTCAAGTACCTTCTCCACATATGAACAATCAATATATTATTAAATTGAAAAATATCATATGCGAATCTATCAAGAATGATGAATATGATGCTTTTGTTATTACTCATGGTACTGATACGTTAGAAGAAACTGCATATTTATTAGATTTAACAATAGATACTCAGTTACCTATAATTTTAACAGGTGCTATGAGATCTTCCAATGAAATAGGTTCTGACGGTTTATATAATTACGTTTCAGCATTAAAAGTAGCATCAACTGATGATGCTAAAAATAAAGGCGTAATGGTAGTATTTAATGACGAAATCCATACAGCTAAAAACGTTACAAAGACACACACATCAAATACGAGTACTTTCCAAAGTCCAAACTATGGACCAATAGGAAGTGTCACAAAAACGCATGTAATATTTCATCACCAGCCATTTCTTAATAAGAAATATACAGAAATTAATCCTGATATGAAAATAGGTATTGTAAAAGCACATATGGATATATCAAGTGACCTATTCAATTTCTTCGTCGACTATAAATATAACGGATTAGTTATAGAAGCACTTGGGCAAGGCAATATGCCTCCTACAGCATTAGAAGGTATAATAAGCTTAATAGAAGCAGAAATACCTGTAGTGATGGTTTCTCGATCATTTAATGGAATTGTTGGTGGTATATACGCATATGAAGGTGGCGGATATCAACTACAGCAAATGGGTATTATTTTGTCGAATGGTTTAAATGGCCAAAAAGCAAGATTGAAACTTTTAGTAGGACTAAGTAATAATTTAACAAAAGAAGAACTCGTTCAATATTTCTCATAAAAAAACACCCTGTTATAAGGTTTAATACCAATAACAGGGCGTTTTTTTATGATTCTAGAGGTGTTTGTTTTTTTCTATCTATGTCTTGTGCGATTGTACCACCATGATACTTCCCATTTTCTATGAAAATAGTATTAGCATCATTTCCAGCTGCAATAACTCCAGCTATATATAAATTCTCAACATTGGATTCCATCGTATCTTTATTAAATGATGGTGCTGTTCCAAATTCGTTTGTAATGGTTTCAACGCCACATGATTCTAGAAACTTATAATCTGGATGATAACCGATCATCGCAAATACAAAATCATTTTTAATAGTGTGAGATTTCCCCTCTTTAGAGAAAGTTAATGTTTCTTCATCGATGCGTTCTACTTCACTGTTAAAATGCATTGTGATTTTTTCGTGGTTTGCAAGCGATTCGAAGTTAGGCAATATCCATGGTTTAATACTCTTAGAATATTCTGTACCACGATATAGAACTGTTACTTTTGCTCCAGCTTTCTCTAATTCAATTGCAGCATCTACTGCAGAATTTTTTCCACCAATTATAACGACATCTTGATTAAAATAAGGATGAGCTTCTTTAAAGTAGTGCATAACTTTACTTAACTCTTGTCCTTCTACTTCTAATGAATTAGGTTGACCATAATATCCAGTTGCAATTGTTAAAAATCTAACTTTGTATGTTTGTTTAGTTGTAGAGACTAAAAATCTATTATCAACTTTTTTAACTGCTAACACTTCTTCAAATGTTCTAACATCAAGCTGATGATGTTTAACGACTTCTCTATAATAAACAAGTGCTTGATTTCTTTTAGGTTTTAAGTCTTCTACGATAAAGGGTACATCCCCGATTCCAAGTTTATCACTTGAAGAAAAGAAGGTTTGATGAGTTGGGTAATTATAAATTGCATCTACTACATTACCTTTTTCAATTACAACTGTATTAATACCTCTTCTTTTTTGTTCGATTGCCGCACTTAATCCACATGGACCTCCACCGATTATTAAACTTTCATATTCTTGCATGTACCTTCACTCCTTATAATATCCTCAATCATTATATCAATAAAGAGAGATTATTAAAATAAATTGTTTCTAAATTAAACAAAGAACACAGGTAAACAAACAATTTATAAAGAATTAAATAAAAAAACAGCCAACAAAATTACTCATTGTTGGCTGCTGATATTAATTGTCTTCAGTTACATCTAGAACTTTAAATCCATTTTTAGATAAGTACTTGATAAACTTATTAATATTATTTGATTTTTCAACTTTAATAATCATTCTACGGTACATCTTATCCGTTTCATCAAATGTTACAAATGAAATCGTATTTAATTTGTATTTAGCTATAATACTTGATAATCGCTTAATTCTACCTTCAGCTTCAACTGATGTAATAGCAATTCTAACCCCTATTTGTTTCATACCGAAAGCTGACTTAAATTGTTCCATAACATCATATCTTGTAACTACCCCAAGAAAATCTTTTTCATCATTTACTACTGCAAGAATCGGAAAATCTTGCAAATTAAGTAGTGACTCTTCAACTACAAGATTTTCATTTAATGAGTGTAAATCTAATGTTAAGATTTCTTCGATTAATGTATCCGCTATAAAGTTATCTCTAGATACATTTTCTTTTTTAAAGAAATAATGTCTAAAAATACTATATCTTGTGATCATTCCTATATACTTTCCATCAGCTACAACTGGTAAGCCATCAATCCCGTGATGTTCCAACTTATCAAGAGCTGAGTGAATCGTATCTTTTGGATGAGCAATGTAACATTTTTCTTTCGGTATCATTATATTCGTTAAATACATAAATCCATCCCCTTTTGTATATGTCTATGGTATTACTAAGTTCTGACCTTGTGATATTTCATTGCCAGAAATACCATTTGCTTGTCTAATTTTCTCTACATTTTCAGGTGAACCACTTCCATAATATTGAATAGCTATACGGTATAAGTTTTCTTTTCCTGTTACTGTATGAGCTTCTTGCGATTGACTTTGATTATTTTGCGTGTTTTGATTTGCTTGATTATTTGCTGCATCTTGTGCGGCATTTTGTACATCTTCATTTTCAGCACTTTCGTTGTATTGATTCATACTATTGTCGCTGTTTTGACTTTGGTCTTGATTAGCTTGGTTATTTTGTTCATCAGAATTGTTTTCATTTGTGTTGTTTGATGAATTGTTTGCAGAATCACTAGAAGCATTTGAGTTACTATCTTTATCTGAATCACTTGATTTTTTATCATCGTTTTCAGATTTTTTCTCATCTTCTTTTTTAGCTCGGTCTTTTTCAGTTTGTTCATCTGCTTTTTTCTTAGTATCAATGTTTGTTTGTTCAGTTTTTTCAGTAAGCTCTTTACCATTATCTTTATTTGCACCATTTAAATACATGCCAAGGAATAGAGCTAGGGCACCTAAAATAAGAATAGCCGCAATAATAGGTATTAAAGCTTTTTTAAATTTATTAGAATTACCATCGTCTCCATTATGACCACTTTGACCGTTGTTACCACCATTAGGAGGCGTTCCTCCACCAGAAGCACCAGTTCCAGCTACTCCTGCACCAGCAGCTGCGGCAGCACCTTTTTTCTTACCAGACTTATCATTTTCAGCATGTTTATTACTATCTTGTTTATTTTGATTTTTGTTGTCTTTATTTTTTGCTGATGCTGCTACTCCAGCTCCAACTGCTCCTGCACCAGCAGCTGCGGCAGCGCCTTTTTTCTTACTAGACTTATCATTTTCAACATGTTTATTATCATCTTGCTTTTCTTGATTTTGATTGTCTTTATTTTTTGCTGAACCTGCTACTCCTGCTCCAACTGCACCTGTTCCAGCAGCTGCGGCAGCACCTTTTTTCTTACTAGACTTATCATTTTCGGCATGTCTATTATCATCTTGCTTTTCTTGATTTTGATTGTCTTTATTTTTTGCTGATGCTGCTACTCCAGCTCCAACTGCTCCTGCACCGGCAGCTGCCGCAGCACCTTTTTTGCTATTTTTATCATTTTCTGATTTCTGTTGTTGTTCAGGTTTGTCAGTTAAAGATTTTTTCGGACGTTTCTTACTAACATTATTATTTGAAACGCCTGAATCTGCACCAGTTGATCCAACTGCAGCTTTATTAGATGTTGTAGGTTCTTCTTTAGTTTCTTGTTCTTTCGGAGTATCTGAAGTTGAACTCTGTTTATTTGCTTCTTCTTTTCTTCGTTGTCTTCTTAATGCACCTCTTGGAGGATAATGCTGTTCTTTTTTACTTTGTTGCTTATTATCTTGTTTTGAATCTTCTACTTCTTTCCGATTAGATTGACTATTATTGTTCGTCTCTTCGTTGTTTATTTCTTCTTTCTTTACCTTGTCTTCAGGTCGTTCTATCGGTTGACGACTCTTTTCAAATTCGTCTTTAAAATTATCTTTAGACAATAAACTCACCTCATCATTAACTTATTGATTTCAATTATATTGAATTACACTTTATTATATCCCTGTTCAACTTATCAAGTAAAGCAATCCTATTAAAATATTGCATTTAATCTAATTTGATATGTTGTTTTTCTCTTTACTTCTTTAATATTAGGCAATTTTATTAAATTTGCATTGTTACAATTATCGCAGCAGTTCTCATTTTGCATGACTTTCTCGTTAAAATATTGCATTAAATAAAGCCTTCTACAACTATCAATTTGAACATAATTTTTCATGTAATTAAATGCATAACTTTTTTGATCTTGCTCAGCTTGAATTTTAGCTTTTAATTTATTGATAGGATATAGCTCAAGAAGGAACTTTATATTCATCGTAACCTCCTCATTTAACTGATACCCTTGTTCATATAAATTAAGCATATCTATATCAATTCCATGATCATTAGCTAAATGGTTAAGTATAAGTAAATCACGTGGTGTAAATAAACTGATTGCTTGTGACTGTTCTCCATCTCTACCTGCTCTACCAACTTCTTGAACAAATTTAGATGGTGAAGTTGGTAAATGATAATGAATAACTGTTCTAACATCTTGTTTGTTTATGCCCATTCCAAAAGCACTCGTTGCGACGATTATCTTAATGTCATTGTTAATAAATTGTGTTTGAACTGTAGTTCTCTCTTGATAATCTAAATCGCCATGATAAATACCCGTTAAATATCCTTCTTTATAAATCATATCAGCTAGTTCATGACACTTTTTTTTGGAAGATACATAAATTATTGTTGGTCCCGTTTCTTTAATTTCATTTAATAAAAATTTATCTTTTTCTTCTTCACTTTCAAAATTAAAATGATGATACATAATATTTGAACGATTTAAACCTTCTTTATGTATTTCAAATTGTCTTTTTGTTATTTCTTGAATGTCAATTATCATTTTTTTGGTTAAAGTAGCAGTTAAAGCAATAACTTGAGAATGAAGAAAGTGTTGCGTCACTTTTGAAATCAATGCATAGTGTGGTCGGAAATCAAATCCCCACTCACTCAGACAATGTGCTTCATCCAATACAATATATTTAAAATTTATTGATTTAAAATGTTTGAAGTTATGCTCTTCATAAATAAATTCTGGACTACAAAATATAAATTGATAATTCTCTAAATCTTTAAATATGTCTTGTTTCTCATCCATCGATAAAGCAGAATGTATTGCGACTGCATTCTTTTCTCCATTTAATTTCATTTGAACAACTTGATCATCCATTAATGAAATTAAAGGTGATATTATCAGTACTCTACCTCCCGTGATATATGCTGGTAGTTGGTAACACAAACTTTTTCCAGCACCTGTTGAAAGGATACTTAGTACATCGTGACCATCTAATATATTTTGAACTGTTTCTTGTTGGCCACTTCTAAATGTTTCATATCCAAAATATTTTTTAAGTTCTTCTTGTAGCATTTAATCCCTCCATTGCAAAGCAAACATACATTAATTTAATTTCAAAATAAGTAAATTCGCCTAAAGTTTCATAATAATATTTCAAATTTTGATTTGGTTTATCTTCAAAGACTTTTACAAATTTTGAATATTTAATGTCATCTATGTACTTGTTCATATCAGTTAAATAGCCTTTAATATACATTTCTATTATATGATCGTGAATTGTATGAGTTTTAACATTTTTCATAATAGCTAATTGTTCGATATCGTATGTTTGATTTAACAATTGATATGTCGACAAAGTTTGCTGATGTAATTTAGGTTGAAATTTAATTTGTGATAAAATTGGATATCTTTCTTGATTTTGTATTGTAATTTGTATCAACTGATATTCTTCGACTAAGCGTTCTTTTAATTCGATTATGGGTATTTCTTCAATCTGTGATATTTGTTCTGTTGTATATGGTGTTTCACGATAACCAGCTAATAAATAATGAACATAAATTCCACTAAAATAATGATCTATATCTTCAAATAATTGATTAACTTCTTTTATAAATTCTTCTTCGTGATGATTGTTAATAGATATGTATAATTCTTTTGCTTTGAATTGAATTGTTTTATCATTAATAATAGGTTGGTAAGAGAAATGCTCATGTTTTCTCTGGCTAATCATTTGTATTAACAGTAATATAGTGCCTACTGTTTGAATAGCTTGTTGATAGAAAAAATTACCTACAATAGGATTTTGATTTTTTATTGGTTCTTGCTCAACTATCATTTCGAAATCATTGTATTTTAAATTTGGTAGACAGCCATAATATAATTTTAAATGCTCAATACTAGCATCAAAATAGGTCTGATGTGTTTTCTTTCCAATTAAAATATTATAAATACTTTTATGCGTTTTATTTTCATGTTTCATAGAAAGTGCTTTCAAAATTAATTCTTTCAAATAAATCACCTCAATTAATATAAAAATGTTGAAAAATATAAGTGTTATCACTAAAATAAGTATGTATAATAAGTGTAGCATGTTTTTTAAAGGAGGCGAAAATTTTGGCTAAATACACAATAGTAGATATGGATACATGTATCGCATGTGGTGCATGTGGAGCAGCTGCCCCCGATATATATGATTATGACGACGAGGGAATCGCCTACGTAATATTAGACGACAATAAGGGAATCGAAGCTGTTCCTGAAGAGTTACTCGAAGATATGGAAGATGCTTTCGAAGGTTGTCCTACAGATTCAATTAAAATAGCAGATGAATCGTTTGACGGAGACGCACTTAAATTCGAATAATATAGATTAAATTAAGATTTTAGAATATAACAATCTTTACACATTAGTGAGTAGAAATTCATTGAACAAATGGTTTCTACTCCTTTTTTCTTTAATAACATTATAAAAAAACACCCAATCCATTGCAATCAATTTTGGATTGGGTGTTCTATTTGAATTTCATTTACTTTATAATCGTTTTAAGTTTATCAAATATCAGTATATATATAATAGAAATCACAATACCTTTTATTAAGTTAAATGGGATGATCCCTGCTGAGACAATTAATTTTAGATTATGTGTTAAGTCTGCTAAATTCATAATTTGACCATATAAAGGTAATAAAACAAAATAGTTCATTAAACTCATAAATATCGTCATTAAAATTGTTCCTGTTAATAAGCCATAGCCCATAAACAATTTATTTTTTTTAATACGGTAAAAATAGTATGTTGGTATAATTAAACAGATTGAAGCTAGAAAGTTTGCCGTGTTACCTATAGGTTCATGAGATACAATTAAAAAGTTCAATACGTTCTTGAATAATGCAACCAAAATACCCGATACAGGACCAAAAGCAAATGTTGCAACAAGTACTGGTACATCACTAAAGTCCATAGTTAAATATGGCGGTAAAAATGGCAATGGAAATTTTATAAACATTAAAATAAAGCTAATTGCAATAAGCATACTTACAGTGAGTAAGCGCTTTGTTTTGTTATCGTTAGACATATAAACTCCTCCTATTCATCTCGTAAGAATAGGAGGAAAGCAATAGCTAAATAAACCTAGTATTAACTAGATTTTTCCTCCATCTTCTCCCATCCAGACTTTAACTGTCGGCCTTAGATTTTCACTAAGTCAGCCAATACATAAATATTTACGTATCAGGTCGCGGGCTATAACCGCCGGTATGGAATTACACCAAACCCCGAAGATGAATTTTATTAAATTTTATTTTTATGATTCATATATTAGCACATTACTAAACAATTTTCATCAAAATTACTCACAATCATTTTATTTCGGTAAAGTAATTGTAAATTGAGTTCCTTTACCTTCTTCACTTTTAACATTAATCGTACCATCATGAGCATCAATAATCTTTTGTACAATAAATAAGCCAAGTCCTGTACCATGTTTACCTCTCGTACGAGATGCATCTACTTTATAAAATCGATCAAATATTTGCTCTAAGTGTTCTTTTGCAATACCTACTCCAGTATCGTTAACAATAATAACAAAGTCTTCTTCTTGAGTATCATCAAAAATCACTTCAATTGAATCGTTCTGATGAGTATACCTCATAGCATTATCTATTAAATTTGTTAAAATTTGTTCGATTCTATCGCTATCACCATACCAATTTGTAGCATCACCAAGATGTTCAAATGATAAATTTAGTCCATTTTCTTTTGCTTGTGGTAAAAATTTAGTGTCAATTTTATTAATAAGTGTTGAAATATTAAATGCTTCTAAATTGACTTTAATCCCTTCAGCATCCATTTTAGCAACTTCTAAAAGTTCATTAATTAATCTGCTCAATCTTTTAGATTCATCTAAAATGATATAAAGAAAATCATCTATATCTTTTTGTTCTGTCACGATACCATCAACTATTGCTTCTGTATAACCTTGTAGCATAGAAATAGGTGTTCTTAACTCATGAGAAACACTCGCTATAAAGTCTTTTTTCATTTGATCCATATGGTGTTCATCAGTCATATCACGAATAATAACAACAATTCCTGATGAACCATCATTTTGAATGCTATCAATATATGTTGATATAACCACATAATATTTATGACCTAATTCGTATTCAAAGAATTGAGTGTTTTTATCTTTAAATGTTTCATTTCTTTGAGTAGATATATCAACATGTGCATATTCTCTAATTTCCTGTAAAAATGTATCTGCTTTCGAATTTGAGATAATTATTTCATTTTTATCGTTTATCCCGAGCACGCCATCTATCATAGAATTAATCAATTTTTCTTGGATATTGTTTTTTGACTTAACGTCATCAATGTTTGTTCTTATATCTTTACTCATTTTATTAAATGCTAATCCAAGTTCACCTATTTCATCACGAGTATAGATAGGAACTTTCTCTGTATAATGTCCTTTTGCAACTTTAAATGCTGCATGTTTAAGTTGTATAAGTGGCTTAGTAATTCTATTAGATAAGAAAAAGGCAAATACTGTACTGACTATTAACAATATAATTGCAGAGACTAATATACTAAGTGTTACTACGTTTTGAGCTTCTTTTATGGAATTAATATCTTGAAATAAAAATATACCTGCCTCATCTTCTTGGAAAGCTTGAGATGGATAACCTAATAAGATGTATTGATGTTTTTCACCTTTATATGATAGTTTAATTTCTTTTAAAACGTGTTCATCATTGTTAAAAACTTTATCAAAAGATTGATTTGTTCTTATTTCATCAATCATGACATCTTTTAGTGGATCTTCTGATTGTTTAGTTAAATCTTGTTTGTTTTTAATTATAATTAGTCCAGCAGGATCTTCTACTAATTCTTTAGCATAATCAATTACTGATTCCTTCTCATGTGAGTTAAGAAGTAAACGTTCAATTTTACTGGCATTATTGTATAAGTTTTCACCGGTTGTTGAAGTATTATATGATTGTAAGAAAGTTATAAGAAAGGCGCTTAATAAAAGTAAAACTGTCGTTACTATTAAAATAATAGATAACCACAGTTTTACAACAACACTATTTAACCGATTCATTATTCAGGAACCTCAAATTTATAGCCAACGCCCCAAACAGTATGAATCATTTGAGCTGCTTCTTCTGAAACGCGATTTAACTTTTCTCGTAACCTTTTTACATGAGTATCAACAGTTCTTAAATCTCCGTAGAACTCATAATGCCATACTTCTTTTAAAAGTTGTTCTCTATCAAATACTTTATCTGGTGATTTTGCTAAGTACAATAATAATTCATATTCTTTAGGCGTTAAATTTACTTCTTTGTGATCAGCTAGCACACGATGTGCGTCATTATCAATCACTAGATTTTCAAATACAATTAAATCTTTAGCAGTACTTGTCTGATTAACAACAGAATGATTAGTTGTACGTCTTAACAGAGCTTTAACACGTAATACCACTTCTCTTGGAGAAAATGGCTTTACAATATAGTCATCTGCTCCAATTTCAAAACCTTCTACTCTATTATTTTCTTCTCCTTTTGCAGTAAGCATAATAATAGGTGTTGATTTTGTTTCTCTAACTCTTTTACATACTTCAATCCCATCTATTTCGGGTAACATTAAGTCTAATAATATACAGTCATAATCTTCGTTTAAAGCTTTATCTAACGCAATTTGTCCATTTTCAGCTTCATCTGTTTCATAACCTTCTCTTTCAAGATACATTTTTACTAACTTGCGAATTCTATCTTCATCATCTACAACTAAAATACGATCTGTCATACTTGCTTAACTCCCTTCTAGCAATTTTTAAGCATAAGAATGTAAACCAGCTACAATTAAATTAACTGCAATAACATTAAATAGGATAATTGCAAGACCACCAACAGCTAACCATGCTGATTTGCGACCTTCCCAACCTTTCCCTAATCTTAAGTGTAGGAATATCGCATAGTACAAGAATGTGATGAGTGCCCATACTTCTTTAGGATCCCATCCCCAATATCTACTCCATGCCATTTGAGCCCAAATGCTCGCGAATAAAATACCACCCAGAGCAAATAAAGGAAATCCTATTATAACTGCTCGATATCCTATTTCATCCATTAAGGATAGATTGACTTTTTTCGTCAATGGTTTCATTAGACTGAACAATGTTTTTCCTTTTAAAATCAATCTCAGTATACCATACAAGATAGAACCAATCACAATTGACCATATTACTGTATTGAGTTTCTGAGCATTGATTACGGCTGGTAATTCAATTTTAATCCAGCTCAATATATCGTTTCTTTCAATTGGTTCATAATCACTTCCTGAAACATGATCAACAAGCAAGCTGTCTTGCTGTGTCACAAATGCAGGTAAATGGTAATGTTGTACAGAATTACTGTCGTTTTTATCAATAAAGAAGAATGTGTCATCATATCCAACAATATCTTTCATGATTACAGTTGTTAAAATAAAACCTATGATGATTACAACGAAATACATAATCACTTCAACAAAGAAGCTATGTATCGTTTTTTCTTTTGGATCAACTGCTGCAAATAAATATATTAAACCAGCAACACAACTAATAGATAATATACCGTAAGAAATCGTTACTGTGATTACATGTATTGCTAACCAACTAGATTGTAATGCAGGTATTAATGGTGATACATCTCTAGAAAACATACTTGCATATGCAATTAGTAACATTGCAATTGGTAGTACGAATAGTGCAAGAATTGGTGTTTTGTAAATTGAATAAATAACAAGGAATCCTCCTACCATCATGATTCCAAACATCGTTAAAAATTCATACATATTACTAACTGGTGCATGACCAGCAGCAATCCATCTCGTAATAAAGTAAATAATTTGTAATACGAAACCAACAACTGTTAAAATAATTCCAATTTTTTCAGCTCTTTTTTTAGATGAACGAACTGAAAAAGAAAATGGCACAATTGCTATTAAATATAGTATAAATGCCGAATATAAACTAATATTACTAATATTTAAAAATAAATCTTTATCCATTATTTGCCTCCTTGCTTTCGTGAATATCTTCTTTTGTATCTTTGATATGTGAAATTTGATGTTTATCTAATACTTGATTGATTTCTTTACTAAATCCATAGTAATTCTTATTTGTATGGGCTGCAATATTAAAGTCACCATTGTCGCTATTAATCCAAATACGTCTGTGATTAATATATGAACCAACTGCTAGGCCAATTAAGAAAATGACAAATCCAGTAAATAATATTGGTAATGTTAAATCTTTTTTAACTGCTAACACAGTTGCCCATTGATTCGTAGCATTAGCGAACTTCACATCATATTGATTGCCTTTTGATATATCTTCTGATTCCTTAATTCTCAAGAAACTAAATTCAGGTTTATCACCCTTTTTAGTTACTTCAAACACAAAAGCAGGATTATTTGGATTTGGTGATTTAGTAGCTAATACACCATTTTCTATTTTTTCATAGTCTGGTGCATAACTTCTTAATTTTACTGTTAAATCATCAGTAAGTTTATATTCCTTTTTAGGACTTTCCAAATTAACAGTAAATGATTCACCTAAAGACTTTCCGTCTTTCGTTTTTAAGTTAAAAGTCATATCTTTTAATAAAGAATTATCAAAGCTACTTTGATAAAATTGCAAATTGTCATATGTTAATGGATGATTTACTTTTATAGAATCTGTAGCTACTTCTTTTAAGTTTGCTTTCGAACCTATAACATCTTGTTGATCATTCTTGTATAACGTAGCTTTAGTCTCATAGTTTTTAGCAATTTTATTTAAACTTGGATCGATTGATTCCGCATTTGTATTAGATTGAGACTTTTGATCATACTCTTCGTATATAAAGTCATTGTTTTTTATATAATATGCTCTATCAGTTCCAGGAACAGGTTTAGTTTCTCCTTCTTTAACATAAACCATTTCATCTAAATAAAAGCCTGGTAAAAATCTAAGCATAGCACCGAATAACAATATAATAAGTCCTGTATGATTAATGTAAGGACCATATCTAGATAAGCGACCTTTTTCAAGTAACAAATGATTGTCTTCTTGTTTTACTTTGTATCGTTTTTCTTTAAATGATTTACCAATACTATCTAAGTCAACTTCACTTCTAGTAGACATGTTTAATCTTTGACGTTTATAAAATGTGCTGTGTTTTTTTGTTCTTTGATTTTTCAAAGACTTATGTAATGGTATACCTCTATCTATACTAGATGTAATAATTGAAAAGGCAACTAAGCCAAGTAAAATTAAAAACCACCATGAAGTATATAAATTGTGAAATCCTAATTTGTAGTATAACAATCCTAACGATCCGTAATGTTCATAATAATATTGTTCTGGATTAACATTCATAGGAATGAAATATTCTTGCGGGAATATAGTACCTATTGATGCTGCTACAACAGTTAATATAAGTAATGTAACTCCAGTTTTAATTGAAGCAAAGAAATTCCAGACACGATCTAAAATTGTTCTATTCTTAGTCTTTGAACGTATTGCTTGGCCATCATAACGCATAACGTCAGTTGTTTTTTTCTTATCGTAGTCGTCATTTATTAAACGACCACAGTTTAAGCAGAGTTGAGTACCTTCAGGGTTTTTATGCCCACACTCACAAATAATTTGCTTGTTACTCACCTTAAATCCCCCTCTATTTCACTTTGACCATTTCCATTTCTTTGATGATTTGTTTTTTAGAAAGTTCACCAGTATGCTTAGACTTAATTTTACCATCTTTATCAACAGTAATAGTTGTAGGTAATGGGTTTACTCCATATGCATCAGTGACCAAATTATCATTATCCATCGCAACATTAAATGATGGTGTTTCTTTTAATGAACTTAAATATTGTTTAATTTGTTGTGGATTATTTCTTACATGTATAGCAATGACTTCTACGCCGTTATCTTTATAGTTTTGGTATTGTCTTTCAAGTTCAGGCATTTCACGTTTACAAGGTTCACACCATGTTCCCCAGAAATTTATTAATACGCCTTTTCCACGAAAATCTTTTAAGTTAACTTTTTTTCCATCAACAGTTTCAAGTTCAAATAGAGGAGCCTCATCTCCTACTTGAGCAATTTTATCATTATCTTTAGTAAGGCTAGACCATACTGTAAATATAATTGCGAGAAGAATAACCGCCGTAATAACAATTTGGAGTATAGTCTTCTGTTTTTTCTTCATTTATTATTATCCTCCCTAACACAATAAAAAAACCATACATGTAAAATGTTATGGTGTTTTGTATAGTATATCATGACTAAAAAGCAGATTAGTGGCATTATTGTGAACGTTTACAGTTTATTTACCATCTTGTGCTAAATGTCTTAATACTTTTATTTCATGTGGTGACATTGTTCTACCTTGACCTGCATTTAACCCTTTTAAATTTAAAGGTCCATATTCAACTCGTGATAGTTTCACAACTTCATGTCCAAAGTGACTAAACATTCTTCTAACTTGTCGATTTCTACCTTCAGTAATCGTAATTTCAACATGTGTTACGTTGCGTTCTTTATCTTGACTTTTTACTTTAACGATAGCTGGTTGTGTTAAACCATCTTCAAGTTGTATCCCTTTTTCTAGTTGTTTAACTTCTTCTCTCAATAAATAGCCTTTTAATTTCGCTACATATTTTTTTTGAATTTTATAACGAGGATGTGTCATTAAATTAGTGAATTCCCCATCATTTGTTAAAATTAGTAATCCAGAAGTATCATAATCTAAACGACCAACAGGAAAAATTCTTGCTTTAATTTCTTTGAAAAAATCTGTTACAACTGTTCTACCTTTATCATCAGATACGCTTGTGATTACTTTTGTTGGTTTATGGAATAATATATATAATTTATCAGGCATTTCTAAAGGAATACCTTCAACTTCTATATAATCTGAATCTCTCACTTTAGTACCTAGTTCTTTAACTTGTTTATGATTGACATATACAAGTCCTTCTTCGATTAATTTTTCAGCTTTTCTACGTGAAGTATATCCACTTTTTGCGATTACTTTTTGTAATCTTTCTAATTCTTCGCTCATATTTATTGCTCCTCATTATTTTGTTTTTCATTCATGCTACTAAAAAACAAATCCATTTCTTCTTGTTCATTTTCTTCGTTCGTTGATTTAGGTAAATCATCTAAAGAAGTAAGACCAAAAACATTTAAAAAGTAATCAGTTGTATAAAGTAATTGACTTCTAGATTGTTCATTATGTTTTGATTCTACTACACCTTTAGCAATTAATGTTTTTACAGAAGCGTCAGAATTCACGCCTCTAATTACTTCAATATCACTTCTTGTAACAGGTTGATTATATGCAATAATTGATAAAGTTTCTAAAGCTGCTTGTGATAACTTAGTATTCATATTGTCTATCATTAACTTTTCAAGATATGCATGCATAACTGGTTTAGCAGTTAAAATACACTTGTTACCATAAAATATAATTTGCAATGTTTCTCTTTCATATTCAGCGGCTAAATCTTTCAATTGTGATGGTGTAATTTCCAGCAATTCGCATAATTGGTTTGTTTCAATTCCTTCATCACCTAATGAATATAATAATCCTTCTAATAATCCTAATTTACTCACTGACATAGTTCACGCCTCGATTTATAGTTATTTCTCCAAATTGATATTGTTGAAAAACATCAATTTGTCTTAATTTCATCATTTCTAATATTGCTAAAAACATTGTTACTAAAACATTTGTATTCAAATCAGGTGGTAAAGTTTCGAAAAAATTAAAACTTTTACAACGCGAGAGCTGATCTTTAACATTTGCTGTAGCCATCTCAATTGTATAACTATCTTCACTCACAGTTACATGCTGTGGTTTATTAAATCTCTGTCTTTTCTTTGTTCGTTGATATGCAATAATTAAATCCGTCATATCTAAATCTAATGGTGCACGTTTATCGTGTACCACTTCAAATTTGGACAAATCTGCAGGTTTTTTAATAAATATATGTTCTCTATCATTCTTTTTAACATTTAACAATTCTGCATATTCTTTATAATTTTGATATTCTATTAACTGTTTAACTAAATCTTCCCTTGGATCATCTTCAAATTCATCAATGTCAGATGGTTGTGTAGGCAATAATAATTTACTTTTTATCATTAACAATTCTGATGCCATAACTAAATACTCACTTGCCACATTAATTTCTAATATCTTCATTTGATGTATATAACTTAAATATTGTTCTGTAAGTTCCTTCATTGGTATATCATAAATATCAATTTCGTATTTCTGTATTAAATGAAGTAATAAATCCAAAGGTCCTTCAAAGGCATCAAGTTTTACTTCATACATTTAAAACTTCCTCATTTCTATTCCTTTTACGTGCATAAACCTAAAAATTATTATACCATGATTACATATAAAGATTCTATGCTAAGAGGGATTTAAAATGGAAACACAAGTTATGTCATTTCATTATCATTTCCATGTCTTAAGACATTACTTTGAATGTCACGATATTTTAGAAGAACATTGGAAAGAATATGAGAATTTTAGTAAAAACGACTCAATAGTTAGTTTAATATTATTTTCTACTGCTTGTTATCACTATAGACGTGGAAATATTACTGGCGCACTTAAAACATATAAAAAATCTTTGCAAATCGCAGAGGCTAATGATGAATTTCACCACTTAGGTATTGAAAAGACACCTTATGTATCAATTATTAAGTCGCAAATCATGCGAATTGATCAAGGTAAAGTATATCGCAATATACAGCTTCCATTAACTAAAGCATGTTACCAAGCTTTAGAAAGTACTTATGATGACTTTGATTTTAACTATAATAAAGATGTATCAGATTATATTAAGCATCATCATCTGCTTCGTGACCGTACGGAAGTTATAGAAAGCAGAAATTCAGCTTACAACCAACGTCATTCTAAACTATAAATAACCAATAAACAAATCCCCACACTATTGCAAAAGTTAATAGAACAGCTAATGTTCTATATTTTTTCGTTTCATTATTTTGTGATTTATTATTCTTCATGCTTAATCTCCTTTTTTGCTCTCGGATGGTAATTCAAGTACATATCTCTTATTTGTTTTTTAGAAATATGTGTGTAGAGCTGAGTTGTTGAAATGTCAGAGTGTCCTAACATTTCTTGAACAGCTCTAAGGTCTGCTCCATTTTCTAACAAATGTGTTGCAAACGAATGCCGTAAAGTATGTGGCGTTAAAGTTTTAGTAATACCTTTTTCAAATCCGATTTTTTTTAATATTTTCCAAAATCCTTGACGAGTTAAAGCTGTACCTCTAGCATTTAAAAATAATACATCTGTTATTTGTTTCTTCAATAAATTCGGTCTCACTTCTTGTATATAACGTTTCAACACAGCCATTAAATGATCACCAAGAGGTACAATTCTTTCTTTATTCCCTTTACCAAATACTCTTATAAAACCCATTGTCAAATTTACATCTTCTACTTTTAATTGAATGAGCTCTGTTACCCTTACGCCTGTACCATAAAGTAATTCAAGCATTGCTCTATCACGTTCGTCTCTCTCGTTTGTGATATGCGTAAATGTAAGTAACTGGTTAACTTCTTCTTCACTTAAGACATCTGGAAGTTTTTGTTCGTATTTCGGTGTTTCAATAAGAATTGTTGGATCTTTTACAGCATACTTTTCTCTAATTGCAAACTGGTGAAAGCTTCTTATAGTAGCTGCTAATCTAGCAATTGTTTTAGAAGATTTTCCTTCTTCTTTTAAATGAGCAAAATATTTTTGAATAACAATACGGTCTATATTATCAATGTGACTAACTTTATGCTCATTTATATATTTATTATATTGTGTTAAATCTCGTTTATAAGATTGAATTGTATTTTGACTTAACCCTTTTTCTAATCTTATAAAATCTATGAATTCATTTATGATTTGATCCATATACTCACCTCGTTATTGTCACTATTTTACCATAAAAAAAGACATCACTAAAATCAGTATGTAACTTCTTTTAGTAACGTCAAAATATATAGATTTATTCTTCACGACATCTATGACAAACACCATGGAAAGTCAATCGATGGTCCAAAATTTTAAAGTTAAATTCTTTCTCAACACGACGTTCAACGTCTTCTAATAAATCTTCTTCAATTTCATCAACTGCTCCACATTCCATACATACCATATGATGATGGAAATGTTTTGCACCTTCTTTTCTCAAATCAAATCTTGCAACGCCATCACCAAAGTTAATTTTATCAACTACTTTTAGTTCAGCTAAAAGTTCAAGTGTTCGATAAACAGTTGCTAATCCAATCTCAGGTGCCTTATCTTTAACTTTTAAGTAAACATCTTCCGCACTTAAATGATCGGCTTCATTCTCAAGTAGTACTCTAACTGTCGCTTCTCTTTGCGGCGTTAGTTTGTAGGAAGCTTTGTGTAATTGTTCTTTCACACGTTGTATACGTTCTTCCAACTTGACACCTTCTTTCTTAAATAAAATCATTATCAATTAGAATTGTATTCGTATACTAAAATACCAATAATATGATTAAAAAGCAAGAGAAAATGCCCTTTTATTTAGAATGATTATAATTTAGTAATAAGTATTGAAATGCGATCATTGTCTTAGCATCTTCAATCTCTTGTGACAATAAAAGTGATTTAATTTTTTCTACTGGTATTTTACTTAAGTGTAGAAATTCGTCTTCGTCTAAATTAACTTTTCCTTCCGTTAAATCTTTAGCGATATATATACTCACTTTTTCGTTACAAAATCCTGGGCACCCATAAACTTCACCTATAAGTTCTAATTTATCAGCTATATAACCTGTTTCTTCTTCTAATTCACGTAAAGCAGCACTTTCTCTTTCTTCTCCAACTTCTAATTTACCGGCTGGTATTTCAATCAAAGTTTTCTCCATAGCTTTTCTAAACTGCTCTACAACAATAACTTCATTTTCTGGTGTTATTGCTAGTACTGAAACTGCCCCATTATGTAAAACAATTTCACGTTCACTTGTTTTACCATTTGGTAATTTAACTTTATGCTTTTCAAGGTTGATAATTCTTCCATTATATATATTTTCTTTCGATATCGTTTCTTCTGTTAATTTCATTCAAGTGCCCCTCTTTTCATTTAAATAATTTATCTGCTAAACTTAATATATAAAGTGTAGCGAAAGGAGCTTCAATATGCAAAAAAATATATTAAAAAGTGGCATTGAAATTTCAGAAGTTGGCTTAGGTTGTATGAGTTTAGGCACAGATTCAAATCATGCTGAAACAATTATAGATGAAGCCATTCAACAAGGTATCACTTATTTTGATACAGCAGACTTATATGATTTCGGTGAAAATGAAAAAATAGTAGGAAAAATTTTAAAGAAATATCAAGATCAAAATGGTATTGTTATAGGTTCGAAAGTTGGAAATCATTTTAACAAAGAAACAAAAGAACACTTTTGGGATCCTTCTAAAGAGCATATAATGAATAGCATTAAAGCATCATTACAAAGATTAAACATTGAACAATTAGATTTATATATGTTACATGGTGGTACAATTGAAGATAATAAAGACGAATCAATCGAAGCATTTGAAAGATTGAAAGAAGAAGGTTTAATTAAAGCATATGGTATTTCTTCTATCCGACCAAACGTCATTGATTATTATTTAGAAAATAGTAATATTGAGACAATCATGATGCAATTTAGTCTTTTAGATAATAGACCAGAAGATTTATTAGAAAAAATAGATCAACATGATGTAAAAATATTAGCGAGAGGCCCAGTATCCAAAGGTTTATTAACAGGCAAATCCACTGAAATACTAAATAAAAAATTCAAAGATGGTTTTTTAGAATACAATTATAATGATCTTTCAGACACGATTTCTCAGCTCAATAAAGAATATGATAATTTGTCAGCAGTCACTTTCAATTATTTGAAGTCTTTCAATGCACTCGGGTCAATTATTACAGGTGCAAGCTCACCAGATCAACTTAAAGATAGTATTCAAAACTATAACCAATCATTAACAGAAAAAGAAATCAAACATGCAAGAGCAATCGTTAAGAATCTAGAGTATACAAATCACTTATCATAAAATTTAAGACAAACAAAACACGCTCAATCCAAATTCATTTATTTTGGATTGGGCGTGTTTTATATTTTTTTGCTTAAAAACCCTTTTTTAAATATCTTTTCGAATGTTCTTGGCGCTAATTGATAAAATCTCAAACCAAAATCCATCCACTGTGGTTCATTAATTTCTATTTTCTTTTTTATCATTCCTCTAACAATATTTTCTGCTAATTCATCGACATCAAGTTGAATATTTTTTGTAAGTTTTTGAAATGTTCCTGTAGGATCCGCTTTTAAATGAAATTGAGACTTAAATGGACCCGGATGAACTGTTAGAACATGCAAATCTTCTCTTTCTAATCTAAGTGCGTTCGTAAAACTACTTAAAGCTGCTTTAGATGCCGCATAATGACTTCCGTATGGCGTTGTTACCTTTGCAGAAATAGACGAAATGTTCACTATTGAGGAACCTCTTTTTAAATTAGGCATAATTTTATTTATTAAAATAATAAGATTTATGAGGTTGATATTATATATTTCCTTAATTTCTTCAGTAGTATGCGCTTCGTTTGATTTAAAATAACCTAACCCTGCATTATTAATAATGCCATCATATTTTATATTTTCTGATACTATAAAAGATTCAATTTGAGTTAAATCATTCATATTTAGTATATATACATCTAATATATTTTTATATTTAGCTTTTAACTTATTTGCTTTTTCTTTGTTTCTAACAATTATTGATACATATGCTCCATGTTTATTGAGAGCTTGAATTATATTTTCTCCTAATGAACCCGTTGCTCCTGTTAGCATATAATGTTTACCTAGCATTACAATCATCCTTTTTTGCTTATTATATTTAATGTATCACAAATTTTTCTAACTGCTAAATTATATACAAGCACTTTTGACATAAGTTTTAATTACTTTATAATTAAAATGAATTCTTATGGAAGTGAGTGGTTTTATTATGAAAATAGTTTTTTATGGATCTGGTAATATGGCAAATGCAATTTTTACAGGAATAGTAAACAGTAAATCAATTGAGCCTGAAAATATTTTTTTAACAAACAAATCTAATCTGGAAAAATTAGAAGGTTATCATGACACATTAGGCGTGAGTTATAGCTATGATGATGAAGAATTATTAAAAGATGCTGATTATGTTTTCTTAAGTACTAAGCCTTATGACTTTTTAAAATTAGCTGAACGTATTAAACCTTACATCACAAAAGACAACAAATTCATTTCAATTATGGCTGGTTTACCAATTAGTTATATTAGAGAGAATTTGCAAGTTAAAAATCCAATAGCACGAATTATGCCGAATACAAATGCACACGTTGGGCATTCTGTTACAGGAATTAGCTTCTCAACTAACTTTGGTCCAAATTCTAAACAAGAAGTATTAACGCTTATCGAAGCATTTGGTACTGCTTTAGAAGTAAAAGAAGACCATTTACATCAAGTAACTGCCATTACAGGTAGTGGTCCTGCATTTCTATACCACGTATTTGAACAATATGTAAATGCTGGTACTAAACTTGGTATCGAACAATCACAAGTTGAAGAGTCTATAAAAGAATTAATTATTGGTACAGGTAAAATGATCGAACGTTCAGATTTAAAAATGGATCAATTACGTAAAAACATTACATCTAAAGGTGGTACAACACAAGCAGGATTAAATGCTTTAAGTAATCATGATATCGAAGCTGTTTTCTTAGATTGTTTGAATGCTGCTGTAAAAAGAAGTGTCGAGCTTGCTGAAGCTGAAGAAGATTAATAAAAAAGATGAAAGTATCAATACGATACTTTCATCTTTTTTTCAATTAAGTCTAATCAGTTTTTATCTCAATAGTTATTACTACACTTTTATAGAAGACTTCTTATTTATATTTGAAAATGATCATAATCTTTTACAAAGTAAAATTCTTGATCTGTATTTTTTATTAAGGATTGTTCTATTTCTTTTATATCTTCTAGTTCATATCGATTAGATAAATGTGTGAACAATCCTTTTTTAACGTTTTCATCTCTCATTAATTGAAATACATCATCAATATGACTATGAAAATAAGAATTAGCTAAATTTTTATCGCCTTCTATATATGTCGTTTCATGCACTATTACGTCTGCATCTTTAGCTAGAATTAGTTCATTTTGACAAGGCATAGTATCTCCAAATATCGTGATAACTTTACCTTTCTTCTTTGGTCCCTTGAAATCTTTTGATTGATAAGTTTGATTATTATATTCGAATGTTTCATTAGCTTTAACTTCTTGATATTTTGGGCCAGGTTCAATACCTAAAGCCTTAAGCTTTTCTACATCTAATTTACCTTCTATGTCTGGTGCTGTAATTCTATAACCAACAGATAAAATACCATGCTTTAAAGGCAAAGCTTGAATATGAAAACTATCTACATTTAATTCAGTTTCTGTATTAAACTCATTTACTGTAATTTGATAATTTAAATTTGATTGTGATATTTCTAGAGCCGTATGAATAAATTTTGCAATTCCTTTTGGCCCTATTATCGTTAACGGTTTATCTTTACCACCTTGGAAGGAACGACTCGTTAATAATCCAGGTAATCCAAATATATGATCACCATGTAAGTGCGTTATAAATATGTGACTTACCTTACCCAGCTTTATGCCTGTATGCAATATTCTGTGCTGAGTTGCTTCTCCTACATCAAATAACCAAATTTGATTTTCATGTGGAAGGCAATTAAAGGCAATAGATTGTGTATTTCTTTCTTTAGTCGGCAGTCCGGCACTTGTGCCTAAAAATGTTAGTTCCATTGTCTTCCTCCTTACGAAATTATTATAACATGTTCTTAACTGTGATTTATAAAAATACATAAATAAACCTGTTATTATACAAATTACTGAATAAATTGAAAATTAACAGTTTAAATTGAAGAATATCAATTAGTAACATGTTATAATAAATGATATTGTAAAAAGCAACAAAGTTAGAGAATCGAGGTAAATAAATGACAACCGAAACTAAAAATATCCCATGTTTAATTACAATATTTGGGGCAACAGGTGATTTAAGTCATCGTAAATTATTCCCATCTATTTTTCATTTATATCAACAAAACCAACTAGATGACCACATTGCAATTATTGGTGTTGGACGAAGAGATTGGTCTACTGAAAAATTCAGAAATGAAATTAAAATTTCAGTAGAAAAGCATGTTCAAGATACAGATAAATTAGATGAATTTATGGAACATGTATTTTATCAATCACATGATGTGAGTGACCCTTCTAGTTATGAAGCGTTATTAACTTTTTCAAATGAATTAAATTCTAAATATCAATTAGAAGGCAATAGATTATTTTATCTAGCTATGGCACCTCAATTTTTCGGAACTGTAACCGACTTCTTAAAATCATCTGGCTTAACTGAGACTGATGGTTTTAAAAGATTAATTATAGAAAAACCTTTTGGTACTGATTTAGCATCTGCAGAAGAATTAAATATACAAATAAGACGTTCATTTAAAGAAGAAGAAATATATAGAATAGACCACTACTTAGGCAAAGATATGGTTCAGAACATTGAAGTGTTAAGATTTGCTAATGCTATGTTTGAACCATTATGGAATAATAAATACATTTCAAACGTACAAGTAACTTCATCTGAAATTTTAGGTGTCGAAGATCGTGGAGGCTATTATGAAAATAGTGGCGCACTTAAAGATATGTTCCAAAATCACATGTTACAAATGGTAGCTTTATTAGCAATGGAACCCCCTATTAGTTTAAATAGTGAAGACGTTAGAAATGAAAAAGTAAAAGTTTTACGTTCTATAAGACCTCTAAATGAATCAGAAGTAAAACAAAACTTTGTTAGAGGACAATATGACAAAGGTCAAATTGATGGAGAACAAGTTAAAAGTTATAGAGAAGAAGAGAAAGTGGCAGATGATTCTAACACTCCTACTTTCGTTGCAGGTAAATTATTAATCGATAACTTTAGATGGGCTGGCGTACCATTCTTTATTAGAACTGGTAAAAGAATGAAGAAAAAAGGTATTCAAGTTATTGTTGAATTTAAAGAAGTACCTATGAACTTATATTATGACCGTGATTCAGAATTAGAATCAAATTTATTAGTTATCAACATACAACCTAATGAAGGTTTATCATTACATTTAAATGCTAAAAAACAAGTTCAAGGCATTGAAACTGAACCAGTACAATTATCATATTCAATGAGTGCTCAAGATAAAATGAACACTGTCGATGCATATGAGAATCTAATATTTGATTGTCTTAAAGGTGATGCTACCAACTTCACTCATTGGGAAGAACTAAAAGCTACATGGAAATATGTAGATGTAATACAAAATGTGTGGGACAATGATAAAGCACCATTCCCAAATTATAGAGCTGGCACTAATGGACCAATAAAAAGTCAGCTATTATTGTCTATTGATGGATTTAAATGGTGGGACGATATTAACTAATCTTTCTACCAACAGGAGTGACTGAACATTGGAAGTAATTAAAGTTTTACAGAGAGCGATTGTGTACATAGAAGACCATTTACTGAGCAATATTGATTTGCAAACTTTAAGTGAACATGTAGACCAATCACCATTTCATTTGAATCAAACATTTACAATGGTGATTGGTATGACACCTATTGAATATCAAAATGCGAGAAAAATGACAGAAGCGGCTTTTGATATTCTTAGCGGTCACTCAAGAATACTAGATATTGCACTTAAGTATGGCTATAAAGACGCTAACGCTTTCGCACATGATTATAATGAATATCATGGTATAAGTCCTTTACAAACAAAGACACATCAATCTATGTTAAAAATCAAAAAACGTGTATCTATAAAGTTAACATCAACTGAGACGGAACCTTTAAATTATTCATTACAGTATAAAGATGATTTAAAATTAGTTGGCAAGAATCATCATTATCATTCAAACGAACTAGATAATCATTTTTTAATACCTGATTTATTAGAAATGTTATTAGAAAATAAATATATCGAAGATTTCATTAAATATAATGATGTAAAACCCCATCAATTATTTATTGTTAGAAGACCACTTATAGATGGACTAGAAGTATTTGTGGGTGTTCCTAGTGATCGCTACCCAGGTCATTTAGATAATTATTATTTACCTGGACATCACTTCGCAACATTTAATTTACAAGGTGAATTAGATTTTGTAGTAAGTGAAGCTTGGCACCATATTGAAAATCAATGGCAACTTAAAATGCCCTATTTGCATGATGACTTTTACGTAGAAGTGTACCCATTAGATGTTAACTTTAATCAGGAAATATCAAAAGTACAACTATGGGTTCCAATCGATCATAAAAGATTGAATTAATCAAAATGATAAGTGAAAGCACTTCGTTAATTTAGTTTTTATTATTAATTAAATTATTCGAAAGTGCTTTTTTGTATAAAAATAATTATTTATCACGATTTTGTAGTGCTGACGCCTGAGGGAATAGTATGCGTGAGAGACTACAGGCTCGAACCATACCCTCTGGCAAATGCACTACAAAATCGAAAGATTTTATATAAATAGATACTGTTAACGATTTTGTAAAGTGCGGACGCCTGAGGGAATAGTATGCGTGAGAGACTACAGGCTCGAACCATACCCTAGGCAAGCATGCACGTATAAAATCGTAGTATTTTATAAAAAATAAGCATATCACTGTAAACTTTAAAAAATCAGTTTAGTGATATGCTTATTTATTTTGAGTTAGGAAATATGTTCCAAACTCTATTTATTTAGTCCACTCAGTGTGGAAAATACCTTCTTTATCTTTACGCTCATAAGTATGTGCACCAAAGTAATCACGTTGTGCTTGAATTAAGTTGGCTGGTAAATCTTCTGATCTATAACTATCGAAATAGTTTATAGCTGAAGAGAAACCTGGTGTTGCAATACCAGCTTTTATAGCTGTTGCTGACACTTCTCTTAATGAACCTTGATATTTAGCAACAATATCATTGAAGTATGGATCTAATAATAAGTTTGTTAAATCTTTATCATTATCATAAGCTTCTTTGATTTTTTGTAAGAATTGAGCACGAATGATACAACCTTCTCTCCAAATCATAGCTAATTCGCCTAATTTCAAGTCCCAGTTATTTGTTTCACTCGCAGTTTTCATTTGAGCAAACCCTTGAGCATAACCACAAATTTTACTCATATAAAGTGCTTGTCTGATTTGTTCTAAGAATGCCTCTTTATCTCCATCGAATTCTGTAACTTCTGGATTAAATGCAGTGCTTGCTTTAACTCTTTCATCTTTAAATGATGAAATAAATCTAGCAAATACTGATTCAGTAATAATAGTCAATGGAATTCCTAATTCTAAAGCATTAATTGAAGTCCATTTACCAGTACCTTTTTGTCCAGCTTTATCCATAATTTTTTCAACTAATGGTGTTCCATCTTCATCTAGTTTGTTAAAGATTTCACCAGTAATTTCGATAAGATAACTTTCTAATTCGCCAGTATTCCATGACTTAAATGTTTCTGCAATTTCTTTATGATCCATGTGTAATACACGTTTCATTAAGTCATAACTTTCTGCAATTAATTGCATATCTGCATATTCAATACCGTTATGCACCATTTTCACATAGTGTCCCGCACCATCTGGTCCAACGTATGTCACACATGGTGATCCGTCAGATGCTTTTGCAGAAATACTTTCTAAAATTGGTGCTACCAAATCATAAGCTTCCTTCTGTCCACCAGGCATGATTGAAGGTCCAGTTAATGCACCTTCTTCTCCACCTGAAACGCCAGTACCGATGAAGTTTATTCCACTCTCGTCTAAGAATTGATTTCTACGAATAGTATCTAAATAGTTCGTGTTTCCACCATCAATAAGAATATCGCCTTTATCTAATAATGGTAATAAGCTATCAATCGTTTTATCTGTTGCTTCACCAGCTTTTACCATAAGTAAAATTTTTCTTGGTTTTTCTAATGAATCTACAAATTCTTCAATAGAATAGTTCGGATGTATATTTTTACCTTTTGATTCTTCAACCATTTGGTCGACTTTTTCTTTAGAACGGTTATATACTGAGACTGAGTAGCCACGTGATTCAATATTCCAAGCCAAGTTTTTACCCATTACAGCTAAACCAACTACGCCTATTTGTTGTGTCATGAAATTAACCTCACTTTTTTTCATTTTCTAGTATATTTTAACATAATTTGAATTGGTTTCGCGTCTTATAGCACCTTAAAATTAAATGAATACGTTTACATTAGTGTTTTTTTATGCTAATTCAGATATTGCGACTATTTGCTCTGTAATTTTTTGTAATTCTTCAACTGGCATACGTTCATTTTTAGTATGAATATATTCGTATCCAACACCTAATACTACAGTAGGTATTCCAAATCCACTTATAATATTACCATCTGAACCGCCACCTAATTTTACAAGTTCTGGTTGACGACCTATTTTTTCTGACGCTTTAATAGCTAATTTTACAACTTCATCTTTTTCAGATAAATTAAAGCTTGGGTACATGATTTGTACATTTACTTCAGCAGTACAACCAAATTCTTCTGCTGTTTTTTCAAAAGCTT
The DNA here is from genome assembly GCF_022386375.1 of Mammaliicoccus sp. K-M42. Lineage (NCBI taxonomy): Bacteria > Bacillati > Bacillota > Bacilli > Caryophanales > Staphylococcaceae > Mammaliicoccus > Mammaliicoccus sp. K-M42. Next base: position 72,605 of record NZ_JAJNIS010000001.1, read on the forward strand.
CTTTCATATGTGATACTTGTTGATTCATTTTTTCGTCATTTAATGATCTAGCTTCTGCAAGTATATATACGTGGTCACTAACGATATTAGTAGCTGTACCACCTTCAAATCTACCAATATTAGCAGTCGTTTCTTCATCAATTCTTCCTAAACTCATATGACTAATAGCTTTAGCAGCAATATTTATTGCAGATACTCCTTTTTCTGGTTCTAATCCAGCATGAGCAGTTTTTCCTTTAATAATTGTTTCAATTTTAGCTTGAGTTGGAGCTGCAACAACTGTTGTTCCAACTTTACCAGGAGCATCAATTGCATAACCAAATTTAGCATTTATGTCTTCAGGGTTTAATGCTTTAGCACCTACTAGTCCTGATTCTTCGCCAACAGTAATGATAAATTCAATATCTCCATGCTTGATATTGTCATCTTGCATAACTTTGATTGCTTCTAATATCGCTGCCAATCCAGCTTTGTCATCTGATCCTAAGATTGTTTCACCCTTTGAATATATATAACCATCTTCACGTAGTTCCGGTTCAATATTATTCCCAGGAGTTACTGTGTCCATATGGCTTGTAAAATAAATTGGAGTTTTGCTACTATCCTGACCTTTTAATTTACATATTAGGTTTCCTGCCCCATAACCCGTTTCAGTTGCTGAATCATCTTCTTTAACTTCTAAACCTAGTTCAGTAAATTTTTGTTTAAGTAAGTCAGCAATTTTTCTTTCATTTTTAGTTTCAGAATCAACTTTTATTAATTCTAAGAATGTATTAAGTAATCTTTCTTCATTGATCATGATGGTCCCTCATTTCATTTATTTAAATATCTCATTAACTAGTGTATAATAGTTAATAAATATATACAAAATTATTGTTCAAAGTGAGGGTTTCCATGCTAAACAAGAAAGTTCGTAAAATAGTCATCATAGTAATGTTAGTAGCAATAGTTGCAGCATTAGTACTATCTGGTGTTTTGCCATTTCTACTATCATAAACTAAAAATAGCGAGATATAATTATCTTTCTCAAAATAAATCACCCAATCCATTGAATTCATTTTCGGATTGGGTGATTTTTTTTAAATATTAACTTATAAACTTACTATTTTTTCAAACTACCAAATTGTGATTTGATTAATAAATATTCCTCAACTTCATTTAATAATTGAATGAGTGCTGCTATACTTTCGAGTTCTTCATGAGTTCTAGGTAAGTCTATAGATTGTAATTTAATTTTTATTTCGTATAAACTATGCAATCTCATTAATGAGTAATCTTTACTTTGAACATTCTGAGAAACATCAAGCATTAATTCACTACATAAATAATGAGCGTGATTACTGTGTTGCATTGATTCAATCAAATTTTTCATGCGTTTCAATAATGAGAGTTGTTCTTGTCTCATATCAAAATAATGATAGTAAGAATTTTCATTTCTAACAAAATGATTTTTAACTTCTCTGAACGCTAATGATTTAGCTTTTTTAATATTTTGAGATACTTGATCAAATGAAGGTGTATTTATTTTTTTGTTAGGGTCTTTTAAGGCTTCACTAAATACAAAAGTAATAATAATAAAGTCATCTTCAATTTTTCTTTTATATTGATTGAGTTTATGATCTAAACTAGGCATAAACATATTCATGATTAATGCAATACCGATACCTATAATTAGTAATAAAATTTCATTTATGATTAAGTGAAAATCAATTGTTTTAGCCATGTATAAATGTAAAATTATAACACAACTCGTTACAATTCCTTCTTGAACGCCTACCATAACTGTGACTGGAATAAATAATAAAACCATTATCCCTAATATTATAGGTGTGCTACCTAAATATGTGAAAAATACAGATCCTATCATTATCGCTATGAAACACGCTATAAAACGATATATAGCTGCTTCAAAAGACTTGATCCTTGTATCTTTAATGCAAAGTACAACGAGAATTGCACTTGAAGCGTAATTATCTAATCCTATTAACTGAGAAAGGATGACAGCTAATGTCATCCCTAAGGCAGTCTTTAAAGTTCTATAACCAATTCTATACGATTTTATTTGCATAGGAAATTAACCAATCCTTTATAATTCTGCACAATGTTCTTCAAATAATGCTTGAATGTTTGTAATAACACTCATTGGATCATGTCCTTCAATTTCATGTCTTTCAATCATTTTAACAATTTTTCCATCTTTAAGAAATGCAAATGATGGACTTGATGGTGGATAACCTTCAAAGTAATCTCTAGCAGTTTCTGTAGCTTCTTTATCTTGACCAGCGAATACTGTAACTAATTGATCAGGTAATTTATCATAGTGTAGTGCGTGTTGAGCTGCTGGTCTAGCTATACCACCTGCACATCCACAAACTGAATTTACCATCACAAATGTTGTTCCTGGTTTATTAAAAGTTTCTTCAACTTCTTCTTTTGATGTTAATTGTTTGTAACCTGCTGATTCAATCTCATTTCGAGCAGAACTGACTACATCATTCATATATAAATTGAAATCCATTTCCATATAAAAAGCCTCCTGTAATAATAGATAAGTCTATTTTACAGGAGAATTAAAGTTAAAACAATGACAAGGTTTCATTAATATATAGAAGTGTTCTCAACAGTCATGCTTTGTATTCTTTCTTTTACATATTTCAAAAATTCACCAGCCATTAAACCATCTAATATTCTATGATCAATTGATAAAGATAAATTGACCATATCGCGTATGCCAATCATATCATTTACAACGACTGGTCTTTTTACTATTGATTCTACTTGTAAAATAGCTGCTTGAGGGTAATTAATAATTCCCATAGAAGAAACAGATCCAAATGAACCTGTATTATTCACAGTGAAAGTTCCACCTTGCATATCTTGAGAAGTGAGTTGATGTTTTCTACCTCTAGTAGCTAAATCATTTATTTCTTTTGCAATACCTTTAATAGATTTATCATCTGCATTTTTAATAACTGGAACGTATAATTTATCTTCACTTGCAACTGCTATAGAAACGTTTATATCTTTATGAATTTTAATTTCATCATTCGCCCAAGTACTATTAAGCATTGGATATTTTTTTAAACCTTCTGCTACAGCTTTAACAAAAAATGCGAAAAATGTTAAATTATAACCTTCATTTTGCTTGAAGGAAGTTTTATGATGCTGTCTTGTTTTAACAAGATCTGTAGCGTCTACTTCAACCATCATCCAAGCATGTGGAATTTCATTAACACTTTGAACCATTTTATTAGCTATTGCTCTTCTTACGCCATTTATAGGAACAGAATCTCCAGGTATATTTGTACTTTCGTTTGATACGTTTTGGAAACTCGCATTGGATACTTCAGTCGTTTTTTCTTCAACATTTTGTTGAGTGTTAGATACATCAACCGTACCATTTTCAATCGCATTTAAAATATCTTTCTTTGTCACTCTACCTAGGTTGCCAGTACCTTTTACATTCTCTAAATTAATGTTGTTTTCACTTGCTAATTTAAATACAACAGGTGAATATTGACCATTATTTAATTTATTATCTGAATTATTTTTGTTAGCAACATTATCTTCTTGATCAGTTTCTGCTACTTGTAAGCTATCATGAACTACTTCAGAATAACCAACATTTTCATCTGTTGGAATATCGCCTTCTACTTCCATACGACAAATAACAGTCCCAACATCAACAGTTTCGCCTGCTTCGACAACGATTTCTTTAATTGTACCACTATATGTTGAAGGTACTTCAGCTGTAACCTTATCTGTAATCACTTCACATAATGCATCATATTCTTCAATCGTATCTCCGGGTTTAACTAACCATTGTTCGATTGTACCTTCATGAACACTTTCTCCAAGTTTCGGCATCTTTACGTCCATAATTTAACCTCCTAAAATTCAGCTAATGTTCTCATTTTTTGTTCTATTTTCTCTGGATTCATCATAAAGAAGTCTTCCATTGGCGGTGAAAATGGCATAGCTGGTACGTCTGGACCTGCAAGTCTTGCTATTGGCGCATCTAAGTCAAACAAACAGTTTTCAGCTATTATAGCTGAAACTTCACTTATAACACTACCTTCTAAATTGTCTTCTGTAACAACCAATACTTTACCAGTCTTTTTCGCACAATTAATAATAGTTTCTTTATCTAATGGATATATTGAACGTAAATCCACAATTTCAGCATCGATACCTTCTGTTGATAATATTTCAGCTGCTTGAAGTGCATAGTTTACACATAAACCATACGTAAACACTGTAATATCAGATCCTTCTCGTTTAACATCCGCTTTATCTAATGGCACAGTATAGTATTCTTCAGGTACTTCTTCTTTTAATAATCGATAAGCTTTTTTATGTTCAAAATACAATACAGGATCGTTGTCTTCTATTGATGCAAGTAATAGGCCTTTAGCATCATATGGACTTGATGGAATAACAACTCTTAAACCTGGAGTTGAACAAAATATACTTTCAATACTTTGGGAATGATAAAGCGCACCGTGAATTCCTCCACCAAAAGGACTTCTTATCGTAAGCGGACAATCCCAATCATTATTTGATCTATATCTAATTTTTGCAGCTTCATTAATGATTTGATTAGTCGCTGGAACGATATACTCAGCAAATTGAATTTCTGCTACAGGTCTTTTTCCCATCATAGCCGCTCCAATTGAAGCACCCACAATATTAGATTCTGCTAATGGTGAATCTAACACTCTGCCATTACCGTATTTATTATATAGATTTTTAGTAGCACCAAATACGCCACCTTTAAGGCCAACGTCTTCTCCAATTACAAATACATTATTGTCTTTTTCCATTGCTTGGTCCATTGCTTGATTAATTGCATCAAGATAAGATAACTTAGGCATTTTTTTCGCCTCCTTGATCATATACATGTGTTAAAGCTTCTTCAGGTAGTGGATAAGGTGCTTTTTCAGCATTTTTTGTAGCAGTATTTATTTCCTGTTTAATTTCTTCTTCAATTTGATTAAACCACGCAACATTAGCAACTTCATTTTCAACTAAATATTCTTTGAATTTAATCATACAGTCATTTTCTTTTTCAAGTTTCATTTCATCTGAAGGACGATAATTATCATCATCATCTGATGAGTGAGGCGTCAACCTACTACATAGAGCTTCAATCAAGGTTGGTCCTTCACCATTTATTGCACGCTCTCTTGCACGTTTAACAGCTTCATAAACAGCTATTGGGTCATTACCATCAACTTGTTCTCCAAAAGCACCATAACCTGCTGCTCTTGACGACAGGTCATCTGTCGCATATTGCAAGTGACTTGGTACTGAGATAGCGTATTTATTATTTTCAATGATACAAATATAAGGTAATTTATGGACACCTGCAAAATTCATAGCTTCATGAAAATCACCTTGACTCGTACTACCTTCACCAAGAGTCGCAAGAGCAATACTTTTTTTGCCATCCATTTTTAATGACAAACTTGCTCCAACTGCATGCAGCACTTGTGTAGTAACACATGATCCTTGTGTTAGGATATTTAAATCTTTTTTACTGAAGTGTGAAGGCATTTGCTTACCACCACTTGACGTATCACCTTGTTTTGCAAATGCAGCTAACATAGATTCTTCAGCTGAAATACCACGCGCAGTTACTAGAGCTAAATCTCTATAGTAAGGTGCTAATACATCTTCATCTTTCAAAGCAAAATATGTACCAATTTGAGTTGCTTCTTGACCTTGGCAACTAATGACGAATGGCAATTTACCCGCACGGTTTAGTAACCACATTCTTTCGTCAATTTTTCTTCCTAATAACATCCATTTATAAATTTCTTTTAAGTCTTCATGCGTTAATCCGACAGTCTTATAATCTAACATCTAATCTCTCCTCTTTAGACGTGAATAGCACGATTCTCAGATTTTAGTCCTAATTCCATAAGCACTTCTCCTATAGATGGATGTGCATGTACAGTAGTTGCTAATTCTTCAGTTGAGCCATTCATAAATGTAAATAGAGCTGCTTCATTAATCAATTCTGTTACTTTAGCACCAATCATATGAATACCGAGCACTTTTTCATTTTCAATATCTTTAATTAAAATACATTCACCTAATCCATTGTTCTCAATTACAGATTTGCCAATAGCTTTAAATGGCACTTTAAATTTTTTAAAAGAAATGTTTTCATTTTTAGCATCTTGTTCAGTCATGCCAATTGAAGCCACCTCTGGATTTGTATAAATACATCTAGGTATTGTTAAATAGTCTAACAAAATTGGATTTTGATCGAACATATGTTCAATCGCAATTGTCCCTTCTTTTGTTGCAACGTGGGCTAATTGGTAATTACCAATTACATCTCCAACAGCATAAATATGTTTATCATCAGTTTGATAAACATCATTCGTAATTATATAGCCTTTATCATCAGTTTTTATTTTAGTATTGTTTAAGCTAAGCTCTTCAGTGTTTGGTGTTCTACCAACAGCGACCAATACTTTATCAAAGGTTTCGTTACTATCTTGAATCTGAACTTCAACATGATTATCTTGGACAAGAATATTTTCTTCTGACAATGGCAATTTTTCATATATTTTAATACCATTCTCTTCAAATGAGCGTTTAATTGTCTTACTAATTTCTTGTTGCTCATTAGGAATGATAGAATCACCTGCTTCAATGACAGTAACTTCTACTCCTAAATCATTCAATAATGAAGCAAATTCAAGACCAATTACACCACCACCTATAATTAAAATATTATGAGGTAAACTTTCTAATTGCATCATATCGTCACTAGAAACGACTGTATGATGATTAAATTTTAAAAATGGTAATTCAACAGGTCGAGATCCAGTTGCTATAAGCACATTATTGTTCACAAGAAGTTCTGATTCTCCATTTTCAAACTCAACGGAAACTGTTCCAGCTTGAGGTGAAAACAGTGAAGGTCCTAGTATTGTGCCATTCCCTTCATAAATATCTATTTTATATTTCTTCATCAGGCTTTGAACACCACTGTACATAGTTGAAACTGTTTCATCTTTTTTCGCAACGATATCTGTCATTTCAAAATCTGCTGAAGCTGTTTTTATACCATATTCATTCGAATGGTTAATATATCTTAAAATTTCAGCTGTTTTTAAATACGATTTCGTCGGAATGCAACCTTTATGCAAACATGTCCCACCAATTTTGTATTTCTCTACTATCGCTACTTTTTTTCCAAGTTGAGAAGCACGTATTGCAGATACATAACCTGCAGTTCCTCCACCAAGAATTACTAAATCATATTCTTTAGACATAGTATTACTCCTTATTCATATGACTTGGTACTAATTTTACCGTAAAAGAGGTCCAAAACACCAACATTTAGGGCATGCATTTCTTTTTCACCTTCATATATAGTAACATTTTGTAGCCAAGATACATATTGTTTTACTTTATTTATTATATATTTTGAATAACTTAAGCCACCTGTAATAATAATTTGATCCACTTGACCTTCAAGTACAACTGCACAAGAACCGATTGATTTCGAAATTTGGTAACACATAGCATCTAATACTAATTTCGCTGCTTTATCGCCATTTTCCATTAATTGTTCAACTTTAAGACAATCATTAGTACCAAAGTATGATAATAAGCCAGAATTTTTACTCAGTTCATTATTTGCTTCTATAGAGTTGTAGTCATGGGCAATCGCCCATTTTAATAGCGCATCATTTGGTATAGAACCTGCCCTTTCAGGACTAAGTGGTCCTTCACCTAATAAACCATCATTTACTTCAATAACTCTACCTTTTCTGTGAGCGCCTATACTTATACCACCACCAAGATGAGCTACGATGACATTTATATCTTCGTAATTTTTACCAATTCCATCTGCATATTGTTTAGCAACGGACTTCTGATTTAGTGCATGGAAAATACTTCTTCTTTCAATACCTTTTATTCCAGTTATCCTTGCTTCAGGAATTAATTCATCTACTACAACAGGATCTACAATATAAGAATCTATATTGAGTTCTTGAGATAGTTCATATCCTATAACACCACTTAAATTAGACGCATGAAACCCATATTTAAATGATTTTAAATCATGATACATTATGTTATTTATTAAATAAGTGCCACCTTCTATCGGCTTTAAAACACCGCCTCTACAAGCTATAGCATCTATAGCTTGTAGAGTTATTTGGTGTTGTTCTAATGATTTCTTGATACTTTCAAGTCTAAATGGGACTTGATCAATTAACGGAAGATTTGTTTGATCGACATTATGTCTTATAACATCTTCAAATAACATATCATAATCAGAAAATACTGCAACTTTAGATGATGTGCTTCCTAAATTAAGTACAAGAATTTTTTTCATTAGTTTTTACCTCTAGATATAATTGATCTTTCCGTTTTTAAGAAATTACTTCTTACTTTCATCAACTGATCAATACGTTCTTCTGCTAAAATTTCTGCAGCGCGAGCTGTAGTAATGTTATCTCTTTTACTAATTTCAAATACTTTATCCATTTGATCATAGATTTTTTCAATATTTGAAATAGCACGTGTTTCATTATAGCCATCTAATTCATCTGCTACATTAATAACACCACCAGAGTTAGCTACGAAATCTGGTGCATATACAATACCTTTTTCTTCTAATTGAGCACCGTGTTTATCAATATCTTGTAATTGATTATTTGCACTACCACAAACAGCTTTAACTTTTAAACGATTAATTGTATCATCATTTAATACGCCACCAAGTGCACATGGTGCAAATATATCTGCATCTACATCATAGATATCGTTAATACCTACACTTGTAGCATTAAAATCATTTAAAACTCTATCTATAGCTTCTTGATTAATATCTGTAACAACTAATTTAGCACCAGCTTCATGTAAATAGCGACATAAATCATAAGCAACATGTCCTACACCTTGTACTGCAACAGTTTTTCCATCTAATTCATCTGTACCAAACGCTTCTTTAGCAGCACGTTTCATTGAAACAAATACACCTAAAGATGTTTTTGGACTCGGATTACCACTTGATTGATGACTTTCAGATAGACCAACTACATAATCAGTCTCTTCAAAAATGATATCCATATCATCTTCAGTTGTACCTACGTCTTCAGCTGTTATGTATCTGCCATTTAAACTTTCTACATATCTACCTAAAGCTCTAAATAAAGCTTCTGATTTATCTTTTTTAGGATCTCCGATGATTACTGTCTTACCTCCACCAAGATTTAATCCTGCAGCAGCGTTTTTATATGTCATACCTCTTGAAAGGCGTAATGCGTCATTGATTGCTTCTTCTTCATTTTCATATGGCCACATTCTGCACCCACCAAGTGCTGGCCCTAATGTTGTATCATGTATTGCAATAATCGCTTTTAATCCTGAACTTTTATCGTGACAAAATACAATTTGTTCATAGTCATATTTCTCAATCGTTTCAAATAACATAATAATCCCCTTTTCATCCTTTAATATATTAACTCTAAATCTAATTTTACATCAAATGTTTTATTTATCAAATAAATTAACGAAAAATGATAGCGCTTTCAAGAAGTAAAAATTTTTAGAAAATTCAAAATAAATTGATATAAAAGCAATGTAAACACTTTCATTTAACACTTTAATGGAGTATAGTTATTTATTTATTATTATAATATACTAAATAAGCATTAAAGCACTACAAATCGAATGGAATTTATCTCGAGAAGAATCTGAACGGGACGTTAAAATTATTGGTATTTTTGCACCAATAATCACAGAAGCTACATCTGCTTTTGATAAATACACGAGCGATTTATATAAAATATTACCACTTTCAATTTGCGGCACTACAACACCGTCAACATTACCAGAAATTTCAGAATCTATATTTTTAATAATCGAAGCTCTTTTATTGATTGCAGCATCAAATGCCATTGGGCCTTCAATTTCTAGATTTGCCATTTTATTTCGAATTCCTGAAACGACTGCATCAGCATCTACCGAGGACTTCATTTTAGGATTCACTTTTTCAATTGCAGATAAAACTGCTATTTTTGGAGATTCAATACCTATTTTTTGTAGACATGTTATTAAATTCGTCGTAATATCTATTTTTTGTTCTACATTAGGTTCAATATTCATCGCAACATCTGATACAGTTAGCATTTTATGATATTCAGGAATATTAAATAATGCAATATGACTCATTCTATCTGTTGTTTTTAATTTATATTTATTATTTAACACTTCTTTTAATAAAGTAGAAGTATCTATTAGACCTTTCATTATTAAATCAGCTTGTCCTTCATCTACTGATTTAACGCACTCAGAAACAGTATGTGCTTCATCATCTGTTTGTATAATTTTAATTCTATTAAATTCATCATGGGTTAAATTGAATGATCTAATCAACTCATCTTGCGGCTGTTCATCAAATAATATAAAATTCGCTTGAGTGTATTTTATAGCTTTAACTATTGCTTTAATAACCCCTTCATCATTTGATTTACAAACTGCAATTGTTGCTGAAATATTTTGACCTTGATTTATCATATCTTTAAATTGCATTTAATCCCCTCCTTCTAATATCATAATCAAATTTTGATGATTATTCCATTTTTTCAATGTTTACTTTTAATCATTATCTCATATATAATATAAGTTATTAATCAATAGGAGTTTTAACTTATGCAAAAGTACATTGCATTACTCATTTTAGTAATACCAGGAATAATAGCAGGATTAGGTATTAAGTGGATGAGAGACGCAGTTTTTGGTGAACTTGTTCCACAATTACAATTTATCTGGCTGCAATTTTTCTTAGGATTCATATTTTTCGTATTCGGTGTTATTTTTATTGGTGGATATATTTTACATCGTGAAAAGAAAAATAAAAGAGCGCAAGAACACTTTATGAAAAAAAATAATACAAAAAAAACTGATAAATCATAATTTGATTTATCAGTTTTTTTCATTTTGTGTTTCTTTATACTTTTTGTAAAGATGCGTAATCAACTCACCATTTGTTGGTCTTATGTAAGATTTTTCACTATTATACCAATACGTTTTTAATTCTTTTTCCCAAGCTAATTTAATTGCATGTCTGATTGAACGCTCTACATTATTAGCTTGAACGTCATAATAATCTGAAATAAGTGGGTATAATTCTTTAGTTAATTGCATTTTGTGTGTATGTTTAAGCATTAAATGAACACCACATTTAATATATTTATAACCGTTCAAATTATATGAAAAGCCTATCTTTTCAAGTAATAAATCTAAAGCGTCTATTTCAGAAATATTTGTTTCACTTGTATTTAATACGCGTTGTATTGTATTTAGTAAGACATCAAATTCAATAGGCTTAATTAGAAAGTAATCTACACCTAATGAAACAGATTCTTTTAATACATCATCGCTTACGAATGCGCTCATACATATTACTTTATATTGTTTATTTGGGTTAATATATTTTTTAAGCAAAGTCATACCATCAATATGTGGCAAGATTAAGTCTAGTAGAAGAACATCGAAAGCTTCTCCACTTAAAATATCAAGAGCTTCTTTACCATTGTATCCAATATTAACTATCTCAGTATCATGATTTTTTAGATACTGAGCCATTTCACTTACATATGCTTTCGAGTCTTCTATAATTGCTACCTTAATTACCATGCTAACACCCTATCAAATCATTTTATTTTAAATTTTTATTTTGTAAAATCATTTCTTTAGCATGTTGTTTAGTTAATTCTGTAACTTCAACACCTGAAATCATTCTTGCTATTTCATCGATTTTATCTTCACCATTTAATTGTTTGATTGAAGTAGTTGTTCGATCGTTTACTGTTTCTTTAGTTATATATAAATGATTATCACATATTGCAGCCACTTGTGGTAAATGTGATATACAAATTACTTGTAAAGATTGCGAAATTTGATGCATCTTTTCTGCCATTTTTTGAGCTACTCTACCAGATACACCAGTATCAACTTCATCAAATAATATTGCAGTTTGTCCTTTTGATGATACAAATATACTTTTTAAAGCAAGCATAATCCTAGATAGTTCACCACCAGAAGCTATTTTATTTAGACTTTTTAGTGGTTCACCTTTGTTTGGACTAATTAAAAATTCAACTTCTTCTAATCCATAAGAGCTAGGTTTAGTTTTAGTGAAAGTTATCTCTATATTTGCATCTTGCATATGTAGATTTTGAACTTCTTCTACTAATCTATCTCTTAACTTCAAAGCAACTTGTCTTCTCTTTGTTGAAAGCACTTGACCATATTTCATTACATCATCATATAAATTATTTATTTCATCTCTTAATTGCGTTGTACTTTGTTCATAATTTTCAATTTTAAATATTTCATCATCAATTTTATCTCTATATTTTATTAATTCGGCTATACTCTTACCATATTTACGATTTAAATCTGTGAGTACATTTAAACGTGATTCATAGTCATTTAATAATGACTCATCAAAATCATTTGATGTTAATTCATTATATAACTCATGTTTGTAGTCTTCCAATGTATAATACATTTGATCTAGTTCTTCACTAAACGATGTATATTTATCAGGAATAATATCATTAATATGTTGAATCTCTTGATTGAGTTCATATATTTTATCCGTAATGTTCTCTTCACTGCTCAGTAAGAAATGTGCTTTATTAAGACTTTCGTTAATCTTTTCATGATTTTGAAGCATTTTAATTTCTTTATTTAAAAAGTCAATTTCATCTTCTTTTAAGTCTGCATCTTGTAATTCATCACGTTGGAATTTTATTAAATCTAATCGTTGTAGTAATGCTTGATCTTGAGATTCTAATTTTTCTAATTCTTGCTTTTTCGAACGATAAGAATGAAAAGCTTTTTCAAATTGATCAATTTCTGATTGATAAGTCCCATCCGCAAAATCATCAAGCAGAGATAAGTGATACTTAGGCTTTAATAATACTTGCGTCTCATGTTGTCCGTGTATATCCAATAATTCTTGCATGACGGTTTTTAAATCAGATAAAGTAACATTTTGATTATTTAATTTACAAATACTTTTACCAGATGAGAAGATTTCTCTTTTTACAAACAAAAAATCTTCATCGTAATCAATATCTAACTCATTTAAGATTTTATTTACGTTTGGTACATTATCAATATCAAATACGCCTTCTATAGTCGCCTTTTGCTCACCATGTCTTACAAAGCTTTGCGATGCTCTTGCACCTACTAATTGGCCGATTGCATCTATAATGATAGATTTACCAGCGCCTGTTTCACCACTTAATACAGTTAGTCCATCTGAAAAATTTATTTCTAAAGATTCAATTATAGCGAATTGTTTAATCGTAAGTGCTTGTAACATAGTATTTAAAATCTCCTTTAAAGCATATTAAAAATTCTATCAGTGATAACTTCAGCAGCATCTGTATCTTTACATATGATAAGACAAGTATCATCTCCACAAATAGTACCAATAACTTCTGTCCAATCAATTTGATCAATGATTGCCCCAATTGATTGAGCATTGCCTGGTAATGTCTTTAATACTAATAAATTATCCGCACCATCAATTTTAACGAATGAATCCATTAAATATCTACCTAATTTATCAATCGGATGATATTTTCTATCTCTAGGTAAACTATAAATGTATTGACCAGAAGGAGCTGGAACTTTTATTAGTTGTAATTCTTTTATATCACGAGAAATCGTAGCTTGTGTAATATTCAATTCGTATTCATTTAATCGCTTTACGAGCTCTTCTTGAGTTTCTATTTGTTCATTAGAAATTATTTCTCTTATCTTAATTTGACGCATTGTTTTGTTCGCCATTTCATACACCTCTGTTAATGAATATTTATACACTTATAATAGCATAAAATTAACAAAAATAGTAATGTAAGCGCTATTAATATATTAAAAGACGCTTTAGAACTACTAAAGCGTCACTTTCAATATAATTATTCATATGTTTATAAATATTATTTTATTAAAGATTTTGCAAGTGATTTAATTTTTGCTTTAGAGATACCTATATCTTCTAATAATAAATCTACATCACCATGTTCGATATATTCATTATCAATACCAATTCTACGTAATACATTCTTATAATCATGATCTTTTAAGAAAGTTGCTATTTGGCTACCCAATCCACCTGTTAACATTGATTCTTCTATCGTAATAATAGGCATAGACTCTTTACCTAATTCATGTAGCATTTCAAAGTCCATAGGCTTAATAAATCGTGCATTAATGACATTAACATTAATACCTTCTTTTAATAATTCATCTGCAATATCAGAAATGAAATTAACAGTTGGACCATAACTAATTAAAGATAAATTACTTCCTTTTCGTTCATACGTCCATGTGCCAATGTCTAAAATTTCATGTTCTTTAGTATCCCTTAGCATAGGAGCATTTCCACGAGGATATCTTATAGCCATAGGACCATGATCTGTTTTAAATGCTGTATTTACCATATCAATTGCTTCATTACCGTCTTTAGGCATCATAATAGTAAAATTCGGAAATTGACTTAAAAATCCAACATCGAACACACCTTGATGTGTTTCACCATCCGCACCTACAAGACCTGCTCTATCAACACCAAATAATACGTTTAAATTCTGTCTATCTACATCATGTAATAATTGATCATACGCACGTTGCATAAATGTTGAATAAATCGCTACATACGGTTTCATACCTTGAGTTGCTAATCCAGCTGCCATCGTAACGGCGTGTTGCTCGGCAATACCAACATCAAAAAATTGATCTGGTAATTCTTGCTGGAACTTAGTTAGTTTTGAACCTACTGGCATTGCAGGTGTAATAGCAACAACACGTTTGTCTTGTTTAGCGTACTCTAGAACTTGATTACTCATTAATGCACTCCAAGCTGGTCCTTCTTCATTACCTTTAATAACCTCACCAGTTTCAAGTTTATAGGGTCCAAGACCATGCCAAGTACCAATAGTATCTACTTCAGCAGGTTTATAGCCTTTACCTTTTTTAGTTACAACATGTATTAACACAGGTTTATTTATTTGTTTAGAGGTATTGATAGCTTCATCTAATTCTTTGAAATTATGGCCATCGACTGGTCCGATATATTTAATGCCTAATTCTTCAAAAAATATACCATCAACAACTAAATACTTTAAACTATCCTTTATTTTGTCTGCTGAAACTCTTAAACGATCTCCACCAGGAAGTCTATTCATAAAACTTTCAGCATCAAACTTAAACCTATTGTAGTTGTGATTTGTTCTAATTCTTCCAAACATATTATGCATAGCACCTACATTAGGCGCTATACTCATTTCATTATCGTTTAATATAATCGTTAAATTAGTTTTGTCATGTCCTATATGGTTCAGTGCTTCAAGTGCCATCCCACCTGTCAAAGCACCATCACCAATAACAGGTACAACATGATTTGTGTTTCCTAAAATATCACGTGCTTTTGCCATCCCCATAGCAGCTGATAATGAAGTAGAGCTATGCCCAGCTTCCCATACATCATGCCGAGACTCTTTCGTTTTAGGAAATCCACATAAACCTTTATATTGTCTTAAAGAATTGAATTCATGACCTCTACCAGTTAAAATTTTATGAATATAAGATTGGTGTCCAACATCCCATATAATTTTATCTATAGGACTATTAAAATGTTTATGCAAACTAAGCGTTAATTCAACCACACCTAAGTTAGCTCCAATATGTCCACCAGTTATTGAACATGTTTCTATTAAAAATTTTCTAATTTCACTGCTTAACTGTTCAAGTTCTTGATTAGATAAATCTTTGATAAAGGATGGATTTTTTATGCTAGATACATCCATTGTTTAACCACCTTCAGCACTATTTCTTACGAAACGATCTAACGCTTTAGTTTACTATTTTTAATTTTCTCTATTTGCAAATAATTGAGTAAGTGATTTTAGTTCATCAATATTATATTTATCTTCTAATTGTTCAAGTAAATACAATGCTTGATTTACGTGTTGTTCTAAAGCAACTTTAGTATTTGTCTTACCTAAGAGTGAAACATAAGTACTTTTATTATTATTTTCATCGCTTCCAACTGATTTACCGATTTTATCAAAGTCACCTTCAATATCTAATAAATCATCTTTAATTTGAAAGATCAAACCTAACTCTTGGCTAAAAGAATCTAGTAATAAAAATGTTTTGCTATTAACTTTTGCTATTGTACAAGCAGCAACTACAGAGAAACGTATGAGTGCGCCAGTTTTATATCTATGAATTTTACGTAGAGTATCTAGTGATATTTCTTTATCTTCACTATCCATATCTAGTACTTGACCACCAACCATTCCTTGATGACCAGCTGATTCTGAAAGCAATCTAATAATTTTAACTTTTTCTTCTGAGCCTAAATATGTATCTTTAGTAATAAGTTCGAATGCTTTAGTTAATAATGCATCTCCAGCAAGTATTGCAGTAGCATCTCCATAAACTTTATGATTTGTCTTCATACCACGTCTGAAATTATCATTATCCATAGCAGGTAAATCATCATGTATTAGAGAATAAGTATGTATCATTTCTAGTGCTTTCGCAGTTTCCATACCTTTTTTGATATCAATTTTAAGCATCGATAATGTCATTAAAAGTAAAACAGGTCTTATACGTTTACCACCAGCTGATAATGAATATCTCATGCTTTCTTCTAGCTTAGTTTCAACTACTGGATTAAGCTTTGTAGATTTTATAGCTTCATTAAATTTGTCTACATAATTATTCATGATCTGACTCATCTGAATCACCTTCTTTTTGAACAAGTTTATTTACTTTTTCTTCAGCTTCTTTAAGTTTCAATTCACATTTACTACTTAATTCGATTCCACGTTGATAAAGTTCAATAGATTCTTCTAATGAAATATTTTCTTCATCTAGTTTACCTACGACTTTTTCTAATTCAACCATCATTTCTTCAAAAGTTTGTTCTTTAGCCACATTGTCACCTAATTTCTTTTACATTAGCTTCTATTTTACCATCTTTTAAATTGATAGTAATGTCATCTTCTACATTTAAATCATCTTTACTTGTAATGATTTTATCATTTTTTTCAATTATTGAATAACCTCTAAGCATAATTTGCGTTGGACTCAGTGCATCTAATTGGGCCAACTTGCTTTTAAGTATTTGCTTTTTCTGTGTAATAATCCTGTTGATAAGCTGATTTTGCATAATATTTAATCTGTCATAATCCTGTCTATATTGTGTTGTTTTATTATAGATTGGAGCTATTCTCAATTTATTTTGCAATAGATCTATTTTATGTTTATTTTGTAAAATAGTTTGTTCTAAATTTCTAGTTAATTGTTTTTGATAATCGTCTAATTTCTGTGTTTCTTGATCATATAATAATGAAGGTGTCTTCAATTTATAATATGATGAGAGCTGCTTTAGTTTTTGTTTATCTTGTTGAATACTTTGAGTAACATGTTTTGTTAAATATTGACGAGCATTAGCAATTAGTTGATATAGTGCATTAATATCTGGTGTCGCTATCACAGCTGCTTGTGTTGGTGTAGCTGCTCTAACATCACTTACAAAATCACTTAAAGTGGTATCTGTTTCATGACCTACAGCAGAAATAATAGGTGTGGAACAGTTATAAATTGCTTCTACAACTTCCCTTTCATTAAAACTCCACAAATCTTCAATAGATCCACCACCACGACCAACGATAATAACATCAACGTCCATTGCGTCAGCTTGTTGTATATTGTTAATGATATTATCCTTAGCTTCTTTACCTTGTACTAGTGTGCTAATCAATACTTGCTCAGCAAGAGGATAGCGTTTGTCTAAGGTAGAACAAATATCTCTAATTGCTGCCCCAGTAGACGCAGTTAATACAGCTATTTTTCTAGGATACTTAGGAATATTTAGTTTATGTTCGCTATTAAAATATCCTTTTTCCATTAATTCTTTTTTTAGCGCTTCAAATTTCTCATATAAAAGTCCAACACCATCTAATTGCATCGATTGAACATATATTTGATACGATCCTCTAGATTCATATATACCAATACGTCCTTCAATTAACACTTGGTCGCCTTCTTTAGGTTCAAATGACAGTTGATTAGCATTTGACTTAAACATCATCGCACTTAATACACCTTTATCGTCTTTTAAAGCAAAATAAAGGTGTCCACTTGAATGTCTTTTGAAATTTGATATTTCACCCTTTATAAATACATTTTGTAAATGCGGATCTTGATCAAATTTATATTTGATATATTTTGTTATAGCTGTAACTGATAAATATTTATCCATTTATATCACTCTTTATTATTTTGATAAACTGCTTAATACACCGTTTATAAATTTATAATGATCGTCATCACTGTATATTTTGGCAATTTCAACTGCTTCATTAAAAATTACCTTCTGCGGTGTATCTGTATAATTTAATTCATATGATGCCATTCTTAAAATGATACGATCTGTTTTAAGCAGACGTTCTAATGTCCAATTTTTCAAATGAGGTTTGAATATTTCATCAAGCTCTTCTTTTTTGTCAGTGACTTCATTAACAAAATTCTTAACATATAAATATTGTTCACCTTTGAAATCATCAACTAAATAGTTAATTGCTTCTTCTACCGTTAATTCTGTTTTATTATTTTCTAATTGATATAGTGTTTTAAAGACAAGTTCTCTTAATTCTGTTCTTTTCATATTCTTCTCCTTCAAAGAATAAGAGGATGCACGCATCCTCTTAATTAATCATTTTTTATTATTGGAAATGTATATTAACGATATGAACATTAACTTCTTTAGGAGTTAATGCAGTCATCGTATTTAATGCTTGTTTAATTTCTGATTGAACTTTTCGTGCAGTTTCAGAAATTTTTGTACCATAATCAAATGTACAATAAACATTAATATAGATGCCTTCATCTTTTATATCGACTTTTATACCTTTACCAAAATTCTTTTTCCCGAATTTTTCTAGGGAATTCTTATTAAAAACGGATTGCATATGAGATACACCTTTAATATCAGTAGTAGCAATACTCGCTATTACCTCAATTACTTCTGGTGCAATCTCGATTTTACCTAAAGAAGGCTTTTCATTCTCAATTGTTTTAGCCACTTGAATCCCTCCCTATTTATCTTCATTATTTATAATATCATGAATCTCTAGGAAATTGGTATTAAAATCACCTGATTCAAACACATCGTTTTCTAACAATCTTAAATGGAATGGGATAGTCGTATCAATGCCTGCAACTAAAAATTCTGTTAACGCTCTTTTACCTATTTGTATAGCTTCAGTTCGGTCTTTACCATGCACGATTAGTTTAGCTACCATTGAATCGTAATATGGCGGGATTGTATAACCTGTGTAACAAGCTGAATCTATTCGAACACCAAATCCTCCTGGTGTTAAATATTGATTAATTTTACCTGGAGAAGGCATAAATTTCTTAAATGGACTTTCAGCGTTAATTCTAAACTCGATTGCATGCCCATTTAAAGTAACTTCATCTTGTGTTAATGGTAAAGTTTCACCACTGGCAACTTTAAGTTGTAACTTAACTAAATCCATACCCGTAACCATCTCTGTTACTGGGTGTTCAACTTGAATACGTGTATTCATTTCCATAAAATAGAATGCTTCAGCATCTAAATCGTAAATAAACTCAATCGTCCCTGCGTTTTCATAATTAACAGCTTTTGCTGCTCTAATTGCCGCTTCACCCATTTCTTTTCTCATAACTTCTGAAAGAACTGGAGAAGGAGATTCTTCTACTAACTTTTGCATACGTCTTTGAATCGTACAATCACGTTCTCCTAGATGGATAACATTACCTTCCGAATCGCCCATTACTTGTATTTCTATATGTCTAAAGTTTTCGATGAATTTTTCTAAGTAAAGCCCTTTATTACCAAATGCTGTTTCAGCTTCTTGTTGAGTCATTCTAAATCCAGTTACAAGTTCTTCTTCATTTCGCGCTATTCGTATACCTTTACCACCACCACCGGCAGTTGCTTTAATTATTACAGGGTATCCAATTTGTTTAGCACATCTTTTTGCAATTTTAACTGTATCTACTAGACCTTCACTACCAGGTACAACAGGTACATCAGCTTTAATCATTTCTTCTTTAGCTACATCTTTTATACCCATTTTTTGTATCGATTGGTAACTAGGTCCAATAAATTTAATTTGGCACGCTTCACACATTTCAGCGAAGTCACTATTTTCAGCTAAGAAACCATATCCTGGATGGATGCCATCACATCCTGTTGATTTTGCTATTGAAATAATATTAGGTACATGTAAGTATGAATCTTTAGATTGTGTTGGTCCTACACAATAAGCTTCATCTGCAATTTGAGTATGTAATGCATCTTTATCAGCTTCTGAATAAATTGCAACTGTTTGTATGTCTAGCTCTCTACAAGCTCTAATGATTCTTACAGCTATTTCCCCTCTATTAGCAATTAATACTTTTTTCATATTATTTCACCTTGAATAACGGTTGGCCATACTCTACCATTTGTCCGTCTTCAACTAATATTTCAGTGATTTCTCCAGAAACCTCTGCTTGTATTTCATTAAATAGTTTCATAGCTTCTAAAATACAAACAGTTGAATCAGCATCAACATGTGAGCCTACTTGTACATACGGACCTTCGTCTGGAGATGGGGATTTATAAAATGTTCCTACCATTGGTGCATTAATAGTTAAACCACTTGGTGCCTCTGCTTCAACATTTTGTTGAGGAGAAGGTTGAGAAATTTGTTGTGGTTGTTCAGCAACTACGTTCGAAGTACCTTGGCTATAAATAATTTCTTGCTTAATTTCTTTTTTTAAAGTTAATTTAAAATCTTTATCATTAATGTCAATTTCAGTTAAAGAAGAATTGTCTAGTACATCAACTAATTCTTTAATTTGTTTTAAGTTCATTTGAAAATCTCCTTTTAAATTCTAATTCTTTACACTTCATACATTTTACTTTAGTGGTCATACCAATTCAAGAGATTTTAATATTTAATCAAAAATGACCAATAGAATTTATATCTATTGATCATTTTATCATTTATTCTTTCTGATTAACCTCTTGATACGTAACTACCATCAGTAGTGTTTATAACAAGTAAATCTCCTTCATTAACAAATAAAGGAACATTTAAACTGTAACCCGTTTCTACTGTCGCTTGTTTAGTTGCACCTGTAGCAGTATCACCTTTGATACCTGGTTCAGTTTCAGTTACTTGTAATGTTACTGTATTTGGTAATTCAATACCAATTGTTTCGCCTTCATAAGATTGAATATGAACTTCCATATTTTCTTTAATGAATTTAAGTTCGTATTCTAATCTTTCCTCTGGTAATTCTAATTGATCATAAGTTTCGTTATCCATAAATACATGGCTATCACCATTTGCATATAAATATTGCATGCGACTGTTTTCAATTTGAGCTTTTTCTACTTTTTCGCCAGCTCTGAAAGTTTTTTCTTGGATCGCACCAGTTCTTAAATTTCTTAATTTAGAACGAACAAAAGCTGCACCTTTGCCTGGTTTTACGTGTTGGAAATCTAATACTTTCCAAATCCCATTTTCAACTTTAATTGTTAAACCTGTTTTAAAATCATTAACTGAAATCATTCATTTTCCTCCTATTTATACCTTCTTATAAAATAATAAGGTCTTTTGAAGTTTTAGTAAAGCGTTGTAAGCCATTTTTTGTAACTAATACATCATCTTCTATTCTAACTCCACCTAATCCATCTATATATATACCTGGTTCTAATGTTATACACATATTTTCTTCAAGTACAATATCTGATTTTTGGGATAGTCCAGGTCCTTCATGCACCTCTAAGCCAATTCCATGCCCTAGAGAGTGACCAAACGCATCTCCATAACCATATCCTTTAATAATATCTCTCGCAATTGAATCTGCCTCTTTACCTGTCATACCTGGTTTAATTTGCTCTAAAGCAGCTAATTGAGCTTCTAATACAATATTATATATTTTTTTCATTTCTTTTTTCGGTTCACCTATCGCAAATGTTCTCGTCACATCACTTACATATCCTTCATATAGTGCACCATAATCTAATGTAATCATGTCACCATGTTCAATTACTTTATTACTTGCTACACCATGAGGTAGTGCACCACGATGACCTGAAGCAACTATTGTATCAAATGATGAACAAGTAGCCCCTTTACTTCTCATAAACATTTCCATTTCATTGTTTACTTCATTTTCAGTCATCCCTGGTTTAATCCATTTAAGGATATGTTCATATGTTTCATCTACTATATCAGCAGCTTTTTGAATTTGTTTAATTTCAAATTCATCTTTAATCATTCTAATCGTTTCAATTACACCTTCAATAGAAGAAAGCTCAACATTTTCTGTATTCAATGATTGATAATTATTATAAGTTATTAAATCAGCTTCAACACCAACTTTTTTATACTTACCTTGTTCAATTAATTCATTTATTTTTGCTAACATTGGACCTTCTTGATTTATAACTTCAAAATCTTTAGCTTGATCATTTGCTTGTTGAATATATCTAAAATCTGTAATTAATTGGGAATCATCTTGTGTAATTAACAGACTACCACTAGTACCAGTAAATCCAGAAAGATATCTACAGTTATATGGTGAAAGTATGACTACTGCATCTAATCCTTTTTGATTCATAACTTGTCTCAATTTATTAATTTTCATATTTATCCCCTTTCTATTTGTACAATAAATCTATATACATTAAAATAATAGCATACATACAGTAAATTTTTCACAGTAAAACATTGGGAGTTAATAAACATGAGAAAAACAATAATAGCAATCATGGCAAGTTCAGTTGTATTATCAGCGTGTGGTAATGATAAAGTTCAACAACTAGAAGAAAAGAAATCAACATTAAAAAGCGATAATAGAAAACATAAACAAGAAGTTCTAGATTTAGAAGATAAAAACAAAACATATAAACAAAAAGAATCGAGTATAGAAAGCTCAATAAAACAAACTAAAAAACAATCTACCAAACAATTTACAACTCAATATTTAAAATCATCAACTCGTTTTGTGAATGAAACTAAGACAAATATCTCGAGTTACAACAAAATCAAAAAAGATGTAACAACTAAGTTTAATGATGAAGATACAAAAAGTGAACTTGATAACATATATAATGATCAAAAGACTATTACAAATAAATATAAAGACGAAATGAAAGGGAAATCTATCCCGGAAGATTATAAAGATTTGCATAAAAGTATGCTAAAATTATCCAATGGAATCGAAAAAGTATTTAAAGATTTAAATGAAGCTTATAATAAGAAAGATAAAAAAGCAGTAGAAAAATCAATCAATCAGTTAAATAATTTAGACAAAGAAATAGGACAAATTAAGTGAGTACAAAGTTGATTTGTGCTATATTTAATAGACTAACAAATTAAGGTGAGATTCTATGAAAAATGTTTTATTTTATTTAATTATTGCAGTGGCACTATTCGGGTTAATTATGAACCTTGATTTCTTTATAATGGGATTTATTAGAATGATTATTTCACTCATAATATTTGGGTTAATCATTTATTTGATTTACTATTTCTTCTTCTTAACACCAGATCAAAGAAAATATAAGAAAGCTATGCGTAAACAAAAGCGTAGAAATAGATAAAAAAAGAGACCTCTGTGGTCTCTTTTCAGAGTGTCGACAAAGTCTTAGACTTTGCCGGCATTTTTTTATGCGCATGCTTTCCGCGGGCATGTTCTCAGCCTGTAGTCTTCGAATCATGCTTTTCCCGCAGGAGTCAGCGCAAAAAAATGCCAAATATTAACAAATTATTTTATAATATAGATGAAATTTAATTTAGGAGTTGATTCTATGTTAAATAAATGTACGGAAAACAAAACCTATATTAGAGAAATCCGTAGACATGTTTGGCAAGATGATTTAGACATAATCGAAGATTTAAGATTTATAGATACAATTAAAAAAGCATATAAATTAAGAAGTCAAACAGTAGAAAGACGATTTGGCGATGCAAAAGAACAGCCTAGTTTAAACGCAGTTTAAGCTTAAATTTAATAAAACATACTTATTAAAACAAAAAACAAACTGAAAGAGACCTCTGTGGTCTCTTTTTTTACTATTCGACTAATGCGCAATGTAAGAATATGAATATTAATATGTCCTTTATTTTCTATACGTCCATTCTTCTGATTTATATTTTTCTTCTAATTGTTTAATCTCTGTTAGTTGTTCATCCGTAAAGTTCAAAGGCTTATATTCTATATCTAACCCTTTTTTAAATCCATCATGAAATGCTTGTTCCATTTCTTCAATAGTAATATGTCTGTCAGCTAAATCATTTATGGCCACTGCTTTATCCACGAATGCTGCTTTCATTTTATCTTTCAATCTATCATTTCTATATATGAACATATCAAATAATTCGTCTACATCTATATCTTGTAAAATAGATCCATGTTGTAAAATAACACCCTTTTGTCTCGTTTGAGCACTCCCTGCTATTTTTCTACCCTCTACTACAAGTTCATACCAACTTGGTGCATCAAAACAAACTGAACTCCGAGGTGTCTTTAATTTATCTCTTGCTTCTTTTGTCTTAGGAATAGAAAAATAAGCATCAAAGCCTA
This sequence comes from Mammaliicoccus sp. K-M42, assembly GCF_022386375.1. Lineage (NCBI taxonomy): Bacteria > Bacillati > Bacillota > Bacilli > Caryophanales > Staphylococcaceae > Mammaliicoccus > Mammaliicoccus sp. K-M42. The sequence goes on from NZ_JAJNIS010000001.1 coordinate 97,304, forward strand.
ATGATTTAAATCCTTCTAATAATCCTTCTGATATTACTCTATATGCTTCTGTAACTGTTTTAGGCATATTTGGATGCGATTCTGGAACGATAACACTATATGTCAGTTCTTTGTCGTGTAAGACGCCTCTACCACCTGTTGCACGTCTAACAAGTCCATAACCTTTTTCTTTAACTTTCTCAATATCTATTTCTTTAGTTAGTTTTTGAAAATACCCTATAGATAATGTTGCAGGGTTCCATGTATAAAACCTGATTACAGGGTCTATTTCTCCTCTGCTTACGAAGTTCATGAGTGCTTCATCTACTGCCATATTATAGTATGGATCATTTGATTTTGTGTTTATAAAGTGCCAAGTTTCTTTCACAATTAAAAACTCCTATTCAATTAATTCTATATACTTGTCTATTTTAGCAAAAAAATTTTGATAAATCTCACAAGAAATCTTATAATAGTAGTATCGACTTGAATTGGGAGGAATTAGACCATGAATTATTGGTACATCGCGCTCATAGTCCTAGTCTTGATTATCATTTATATGGCAATTAACTATTCATTGAATAAGCGCGCAGTTAAAGAATTAGATCAAAATGAGTTTCACAAGGGTTTAAGGAAGGCACAAGTTATCGACTTACGTGAAAAGGCTGATTTTGAATATGGTCATATCATCGGGGCAAGAAACATACCAATGAGTGTCTTTCGTACAAGATACCAAGGGTTACGTAAAGACCAACCTATTTATTTTTGTGATGCAAATGGTGTAGCAAGTTCCAGAGCTGCAAGAATGATGAAGAAAAAAGGTTATACAGACTTGTACATGCTTAAAGGCGGATATAAAAAATGGACTGGGAAAGTTAAGTCTAAATAATAAAAAAGGATGAATTCTAATTGAATTCATCCTTTTTTATTAATTTTTTTCTTCTTTTAGCAACTCAAATTTTAAAACAGGTTTTCTAGCTGCTTGTGTTTCATCTAAACGTCCTATAACAGTAGTATGTGGTGCATCTAAGACTGTTTCTGGATTCTCTTCCGCTTCTTTTGCAATTTGTATTAAAGTATCACAAAAAGCATCTAAAGTTTCTTTTGATTCAGTTTCTGTTGGTTCTATCATCATACATTCTTCCACATTTATTGGGAAGTAGATTGTAGGTGGATGGAAATTGAAATCTAATAGTCGTTTTGCAATATCCAATGTTCTTACACCAAGTTTTTTCTGTCTAGAACCACTTATTACAAATTCATGTTTACAATGTTGCGTATATGGCGTATCGAAATGATCTTGTAATCTTCTCAACATGTAATTCGCATTTAGAACTGCTGTTTCAGAAACAGCTTTTAATCCATCTGGCCCCATCGTTCTAATGTAAGTGTAGGCTCTTAAGTAAATGCCAAAATTACCGAAGAATGGCTTAACTCGACCAATAGAATTTGGCATATCATGTTCGAATTTGTAAGAATCATTTTCTTTCACAACTGTTGGTTTAGGTAAATATGGTATTAAATCTGATTTAACGCCAACAGGTCCAGATCCAGGTCCACCGCCACCATGTGGTCCAGTAAACGTTTTGTGTAAGTTTAAATGTACTGCATCAAACCCCATGTCTCCTGGTCTTACTTTACTCATTATGGCATTTAGATTTGCACCATCATAATATAGTTTACCACCAGCTTGATGGACGATTTCTCTAATTTCTACAATATCTTCTTCAAATAAACCTAATGTATTTGGATTTGTTAACATAATTGCAGCAGTGTCATCACCTACTACTCGTTTTAAATCTTCTATATCTACTAACCCTTTTTCATTTGATTTAACTGTAACAGTATCAAATCCTGCTACTTTAGCTGATGCTGGATTCGTACCATGTGCAGAATCTGGAACGATTACTTTAGTTCTATTAAAATCATTATTTGCTTCGTGAAATGCTTTAATCATTAATAGCGCAGTCCATTCACCATGAGCTCCGGCTGCAGGTTGTAATGTTACTTCATCCATTCCAGTAATTTCTTTTAAATGTTCTTGTAAGTCGTATATTATTTCTAGTGATCCTTGTACTGTTGATACATCTTGTAATGGATGTGCATTAGCAAATCCAGACATTCTTGCTACTTTTTCATTTATTTTAGGGTTGTATTTCATAGTACATGAACCTAAAGGATAGAAACCTGTATCTACACCATGATTTTTATTCGACAATTCTGTATAGTGTCGCATTAAATCTAATTCACTAACCTCTGGCAACTCGGCTTTTTGTTTTCTAGTAAATTTATCTCCTAGTATTTCTTGAACATTTTGTGTTTCAACTTCTTTTTCTGGTAATGAATATGCAAATCTATCTTTTCTAGATCTTTCAAAAATTAATTCACTTGATGGTTTACGCACTATATTCACCTACTTTTTGGATAAATGTATCAATATCATCTTTAGTTCTTAGTTCAGTTACGGCAATTAGCATGTGATTTTTAAAGTCGTCATTCATAAATCCTAAATCAAAACCACCTATTATACCTTCTTCTAATAAATCTTTATTGATGTCACTAATAGATTTATTAAATTTAACAACAAATTCATTAAATGAAATACTTTCTAGTACTTCAAAGCCTGCTTCTTGCATTTTACGTTTCATATACGTCGTATTTTCCATATTTAGTTTTGCCATTTCATATACACCATTTTTACCTAATGCACTCATGCATACAGATGCAGCCAATGCATTCAATGCTTGGTTAGAACAAATATTTGAAGTAGCTTTATCTCTTCTTATATGTTGTTCACGAGCTTGTAGTGTTAACACAAAGCCTCTATTACCATCTTCATCTTGTGTTTGACCAACTAAACGACCTGGTAGTTTTCGCATTAATTTCTTAGTAGATGCAAAATAACCACAATGTGGGCCACCGTATTGGGCTGGAATACCGAATACTTGAGCATCCCCAACGACGATATCTGCTCCAAATTCTCCAGGAGGTGTAATTAAACCTAGAGCTAATGGATTACTAGAAACGATAAACAATGCCTTCTTATCTTCAATCAATTGTTTAATTGCTTCTAAATCTTCTAATGAACCAAAGAAGTTCGGATATTGAACACAAACAGCTGCAGTATCATCATCGATAACTTCTTTTAATTTATCCAAATCAGTTACTGTGCCGTCTAAGTCAACTTCGACAACTTCAATATCTTGGGCTTTAGTATATGTTTTAAGCACTTCTATAGACTGGTAATGTACTGACTTAGATACAATTACTTTTTTCTTTTTTGTGTGTCCTGCAGCAAGTACTGCAGCTTCAGCAAAAGCAGTACCTCCATCATACATTGACGAATTTGCTACATCCATTCCTGTTAATTCACATATTAATGTTTGGAATTCAAATATAGCTTGTAATTCACCTTGAGAAATTTCAGGTTGATATGGTGTATATGCAGTATAAAATTCAGAACGAGAGATGACATGATCTACTACAGTCGGTATATAGTGATCATAAACACCTGCTCCTAAAAATGATGCATGTGTTTCACTCGTAATATTCTTATTAGCAATTTGTGATAATTCTCTTAATAATGTAGTTTCTGGTTTTTTCTCTTTAATATTCAGTGTTTTATTAAATCTTACAGATTCAGGTATATCAGTAAACAATTCATCTACAGATTTAATACCTATGAAATCTAACATTTCTGATTTATCTTTTTCAGTTAAAGGTATATAGCGGTGACCCATTTTATTCACTCCTATGATTTAAATGATGATTTTTTTACAATTTTAGCTTTTACTTGTCTTTTTCTTACTTGAATTAAAATGTCTTTACCTAGTTCAAACGCTTCTTTCTTGATTAATCCCATTGCTATTGCTTTTCCAGTTGATGGCGATTGAGTGCCTGATGTGACATATCCAATTTCATTACTATCAGCATCTAAAATTTTATAATCCGTTCTAGGTATGCCTTTATCAATCATTTCAATACCAATTGATTTTCTTTCTGCACCATTTTCTTTCTGGTCTTTAAGTACAGACTTACCAATAAAATCTGCCTCAATTAACGGTTTGACTGCAAATCCAATACCTGCTTCATAAGGTGTGATTTGTTCAGATAAGTCTTGACCATGTAGCGGTAGAGCAGCTTCTAATCTTAGTGTATCGCGAGCGCCTAAACCACAAGGCACGACGCCTTCACTTATGAAACCATCCCAAATTTCTTTAGTGTCTTCAGATTGACAATATACTTCAAAACCATCTTCACCTGTATAACCTGATTGTGACAAAATAACTTCTTTACCAAATAAACTAACTTTTTGTTGAAACTCAAACATTTTCATTTCACTTACATTTACATCTACTAATTTTTGAACTAAATCGCGAGCTTCTGGTCCTTGAATAGCTAATTGACCATATTCTGAAGATTTATTTTCAATGTTTACATTAAATCCTTCAATTTTTTGTAACCATTCAAAATCTATATCAGTATTACCAGCATTAACAACTAAGAAATAAACTGATTCATCCAATTTATATATAACTAAATCATCAACAACCCCACCTTTTTCGTTACAAAGTGTTGTATATTGTGCTTTCGTTTCATTTAAAATTGAAGAATCGTTTGTTAAAGCATATTGAACAAATTGATCTGCTTCTTCACCAGTAACAATAATTTCACCCATATGGCTAACATCAAAGATGCCAACTTTTGTTCTTACAGCATTATGTTCCTCTTTAATACTTGAAAATTGAACTGGTAATGCCCAACCAGAAAAATCAATAACTTTAGCACCTTGATCGATATATGTTTGATATAAAGGTGTTTTCTTTAATTCTGTAGTCATCATACCTCTCCCCTTCTAAATATGTATAATAAAAAAACAGGGTAGCTTTCGCTACCCTGTTGAAGTACTCTTCAGGAATGCGTCACAAAGTTATCCTTTTGCCTGAGAGATTCACTCAAAAATGGTTTGCTCCTTCGGCGATGAATATAACATTCACTCTCTCTAACTTTGATCATTCGCAATTATATATGCTTATAAAGATTCAATAATCTCACTTGCAACTACTTCTTCAGGTCTGCTTGCATCAATATGTTTGTATGCGATTTCATTATAACTTAATTCTCGTTTTGAATACAAGGTTTTTAATTCATTTAAAGATTTACCTCTTGCATTCGGTCTATTATTATCATGATTAATTCTATTAAATAGTATTTCAATATCACATTTTAACCAGAATGTATTCAAATTATCTTTCAAAATATCTTTCGAAAGTTCAGATTCTATAATACCACCACCAGTTGAAATAATAACATCTTTACCAATCCATTTTTGCAAAGCTTTATATTCTAAATCTCTAAAATATGCTTCACCAAAATTTTCAAATATTTGTGGAATTGGTAATTGTGTAATTTCAACGATATAAGTATCTATATCTACTAAAGGCCTGTCATAATGTTCACTTAACAATTTACCTATCGTTGTTTTGCCAACACCCATAAAACCAACTAACACTATCGACATTAAATCTACTCCTTAGTTGTTACATTTCAACTTAAACTTTATTCTATCTCATTATTCAGAAAATAAAAAGTCTAATATTATTTATTATTTAAAATTATTTTTATTTCTCGTTGATAGTACTGCTCTAAATTATGATAAATATTTAATTTATAACTATATTGAACTAAATAAAATGATAGAAAAGCTGAATAAATAAATAATATCCCTAGTACAAAAGGCAGAATAAATCCTTCATTTTTAAATATAAATTTCTTCATGAACTTTTTTGTCACCCTTCCTAATCAGTAAATCTAATTTGAGGGTATTTTGATGTAATTGCTGTATATTCAATCTTTCAACATTATTTAGTAATGTAATATTACCTTTACCGTTTATACTTTTAAAAATTTTTGAATTTAATAAAGTGTATTCTGTTGAGTTTTTATTGCGAATACATTTTATCCTCGTGTTTGAATAATCGATGATAACCTTACAATCTTTAATTTCTTCAGATAAATCTTTTCTAAACATGATTAATTCGTAATTAGTATGGTCGATAGCATTATCTTTTAAAGTATAAATACTTTTAATTAATATAGGTATAAGCGCGAGTATAATTAATAAAAATGATAAAGACAGCAACATCTCGATCATAGTAAACCCTTTATTATTTTTTAACACAAACTTTTTCATTTTTCATTTCATCTTCCAAGCAAATTTGATTTTTTAAATTTAAATATTTATATCGATTTACATCATATTTAAAATCATCGCTGGGAGATTGAATCGTTTGATATAACAACTGATATAGTTTTATTTTATTATGTTCTTTTTCAATATTTTTATTTAAAGAAGTCACTAATGGTAATAAAGTTCCACTCAATAACATGATAATAAATATCGAAAGCATAAAATCTATAAAAACATACCCGTTATTATTCTTCAACAATTCTATATCTCCCTTTCTCAATCCGAAATATAATTTTATATTTTTTGTTGTTAAAAATGATTTTCAAAGTACCAAACTGATTGATATTTCCTTCACCATCATATACTAACGTAGTAAACTTATTATCTTTTGAAATATTTCCTTTATATAAAGTAAGTGTCTGAATTTGATTTCTTTCTATTTGATAATAAATTTTCTCTGAATTAGGTTTAAACCAAACTAAAATCGGCTTTTTTGTAGCAATAGATTTTGTTTCTAAATACTCTAACTTTGTTTCTAAATCATATATTCCATTTGTTAAATCAACTTTATCGATTGCATTAATTGATAAGAACATTGTTAACATCATAATCATGCTTAAAATTGAAATTACAAATATCATTTCAATTAAAGTAAATCCTTTATTGCACATTAATTAGCAACTACTTCGCCATTTTGCAAAGTTATTCTTTCGCCTGATTTACAAGTAAGCTGTTTATCATTGATATAACCATCACTTACTAAATCATTTACAGAATTCGGTTTAGCATCATGCTTTAACGTATAAGCTTCAACTTGTCCAGCTACCATCTTTACTTGAGCTTGACAACCAGTACTTTTAACTGTTTCCGATTGCTTACTAATGTTAGGAATGATGATAATCAACAAGATACTTATGATTAAAAGTACTATCAACATTTCCACTAATGTGAAGCCTTCTTTTTTACAAAATAATTTAAAACTTTTCATCTACTACACCCTTTCATTTTATTCCTTCTACCATCTGTAACATTGGTAAAATTATAATTAAATAAAGCGTTATAATTAGTAATGCTAAAATGCCAAATACAATTGGCTGAATCCATTTCAAATGTTTTATAAAAGTTTTTTCTAGTTTGTCTAACATAAATACACTGAAATAATGCAATTCCATATCTAACTTTGATTTGTTTTCTCCGTGTTTAATATAATGAATTAAATGCTCCTCGAAACATCCTAATTTTTTTATCGCATCCGGGAACGATTCACCTTTTTCCATAGATTTATTAATTGATAAGCCAATGTACTTTAAAAAGCTATCTTTTGTTTGCATCATGTATATTTCAATTATTTTATTAAGAGTTATTCCGTTTTGTATAAAAAATGAAAAGTCCCTAGATATTCTATATGAGTGATACATAGATATATATTTGTTTATTAAAGGTATTTTATTGGAGAATGAAATTCTTTTAGACACGTCTTTACTACTATAATTTAAGTAAATGATGAGGAGAATAAGTACTAAACTTAAAAACAATGTAAAAATAGTTGTGGGTAAATAAGAAAAAATTGTCGTTATTACTTTTAATGAAGTTGAAATTTCAACATTCATAGATTCGTATATTTCACTAAATTGAGGAATGATTGTCTGGTTTACTGCAGCTAATAACATGAAAAAAATGCAGAATAATAAAGTAGGATATTGAATTGTTTTTATAAATCTTTCTTTTACTTGCTCAATTTTTCTTAAATATAAAATGGAATGATCAACTGTTTCAATCAAGTTTCCATATTGTTCACCAAAATATATTTGACTTAAGATTACTTGAGGATAATTTAAAAATTTTAGAACTTCGTGTAATTGTCCAGTATCTTTGACTAGTCCAATTACTTTTATCTTTAATTCTTTTTTAGACAATTGAGGAAATTGATCATTCAACAATTGAATTGCTTCTAACAAGGTAAAACCTTGTTTCAACATGTCTGAAAGTCTTATTAGATATAATACTTTTTCTTTTTTTAAGACATTGCCTTTATTCATTAAAATCACACACCATATACTTAACAATGTCATCATTGAATAAATAAGTCATAACTCTACTGCGACTGGAGTCATTTTGTTTAACTAAGCGCTGATTTGCGATACATGATATACCTTGTTTAATTTGTTCAGTAGTAATACCTAATTCGATTAACCTGTGTATTGCGCCAATATTATTTTTAGCATGCATTGTTGAAAGTACTAAATGACCACTTAAACTTGCTTGAATAACTTGTTTAGCAGTTTCTTTATCTCTAATTTCACCAATCATAATGACATCAGGATCACACCTTAAAATGGCTTTGAATGACTGATTATAAGAGATATTTGCTTTTTCATTAACAGAAACTTGTACAATACCATCTAAAGTTTGTTCAACTGGATCTTCAATAGTGATAATATGTTTGTTTTTTACTTTTTTTAAATCATGCATTAATTCATACATCAATGTGGACTTTCCCGATCCAGTGGGACCAGTAAACAGAAATAATCCTTCAGCATTATATATTTCATTTCTAATTTTTTTAAAATCTAAATCATCCTTACTAAATCCTCTCTCACTAAAATATTGTGGCGTTATTCTAATAGCGCACGATTCAATACCTAAGCTAATTGGTATCGTGGATATTCTCAAATAATAACTTATCTCATGCTCATATAAATATTGTCCGCTTTGTGCTTTATTCCTTTCACTTACATCTAAATGAGAGATGAATTTCATATAAATTAATAATCTACTATACAACTTCGAATCCATCGATAAATCATAGTGATTATTATCGCCATTGATTCTCATTTGGATAATAACCTTATCAGCAATTACTGGGATAAAGTGTATATCACTAGCTTCTAATTTCACTGCGTCATTAATAATTGATTTGAATAATTTCTCCATAATCTCCTCCTCATATATATAAACGCTTTCAATTTCGCTGATTACTTCTATGATAGTTTTTAATTTGCTAAAAATGCTATTTACTTTTGTATAGAGTAACTTTATAATTAAATGTGAATAAGAAAGTAAACACAGAGGGGGTTCTTAAGAAGATGGATAAAGTTTATAAAACTCTAGGCTTCTGGACTGCTATATTTGCTACAATGTTTTATGTCGGAGGAATGGACATGATGGCGTATTTCTTTGTAGCTCAGACAGGATTTTTCGTATTATTGGGATACTTAAAATTAACAGAAAGAATGTATATGTATATATTCGCTATTTATTTAGTATTATGTTTTGTTGGATTTACATATTATTCAACATTCTTATTAGAGCCAGGCTTCGGTCATCATTAAAAAAAGCATTACACATTATGTGTAATGCTTTTTTATTTAACTAAACCCATTTAAATATGGATTTGTCATTTCTTCTTCAGAAATAGTTGATTCGGGACCATGTCCTGGAAAAATTGTAGTATTAGGATCTAATTCTAATAATTTATCTTCAATTGATTTAATTAAAGTTTCAGTATCACCTTTATATAAATCCGTTCTACCTATTCCACCTTTAAATAAAGTATCCCCAACAATTGCAAAATCTCCAAAAACGAATGACAAGCTACCTGGTGAATGCCCTGGTGTATGTAGAGCTTCAAACTCAAACTCTCCTATTTTGTGAGTTCCTTCATCCATAACTAAAGGTACTGTATGTTGTACAACTTGAGATAATTGATATGCTGCGAATTTTTTAGATCCATTTTTCACTGTATCTGTTAACCATGATTTTTCTTCTTTATGAACATATACATCGACGTCATATTTTTTAACGACATCATCAATGCCACCTATATGGTCAAAATGAGCATGTGTAAGTAGAATACCACTTAACTTTTTATTGAATTTCTCTATGCGTTTGTTTATAAATTGTCCATTATCACCCGGATCAATTACTAGCAGTTCCTTATCTCCTTCGATAATATAACAGTTAGTTTCAACTATTCCTAAAGAATAACTATGTACTTTCATTGCATTTCCTCCTCTTTTTTTAAAAAGTACCTCGACAAAATCACATATTAATTATACAATTAATATGATAATAAAAGAAAACGTATTGGGGGTATTGGAATGCCATTTATCGACACAGGGGAACTATTTGAGTTGTTTGGAATAAAAATCCATATCGGCGTTAATATTTTCTCTTTATTAATGCTTGCCGTTTTTATTCTTGCAATATTTGGTTTGATTTCAGCATTCAAAAACAAAAATATTTTGGGCATTCTTTTTGGTGCAATAACTGTAGTATCTTTTGGCTTTTTCTCATTAGCAACAATATTTACATACGGTTATCCAATTTTGCATCATTAAAGAAAAGACGAGTTTACACTCGTCTTTTTTTATTTGTTTAAATGTCTGTTAACTGATTCTAACTTTTCATTCATTTTTCTTGATTTGTCTCTTCGATCATCAATTCTTATGTTAGTACATACTCTATCCAAACCTTTATTAAATGGACTTTCATGAATTTCTTGAATTACTTCAAATAAATCTTTCAAGTCACCTTCGATTAAAGTGTTCATAGGTGTAAGTTGGAAATCAATTTTTCCAGATTGTTTATGTTTTTCTAAAATCAACTGGATATCTGCAATATATTCGCTTACACTCGGTCCTTCTGTTCCTACCGGTATTACAACAACATCAACGATTGCCATTATTGATTCTCCTTTTCTAGTACATATGTCTTAATAAGGCCAGCTGCACCAATTATACCTGCATCATTGCCTAATTGTGCTACTTCAATGTGCGTATCTTCTTGAGCAGGTTTAAAAGTCATTTCTTCATAATGCTTTTTAATGAATTCGATAAGAATATCTCCAGCTTTACTAACGCCTCCACCAATTATAATATACTTTGGATTTGTCATAACACTAATTACGCTTGCTGCATAAGCTATGTAGCCACCCACTTTATCTATAATAAACAAACTGAATTCATCACCAGCTCTAGCAGCATCAAATACATCTTTAGCCGTTACGTTCTTGCTTGCGATTAATTCATGCAGTCTAGACTTCATATTAATATTTGGATAATAATGATGAACTAAATTTATAACTCCTGTTGCAGATGCAACTGTTTCCAAACAACCTTTTAATCCACAATTACATTGAAATCTTTTCTTTTGATCTACTAAAAAGTGACCGATCTCTGCTCCTGAACCATTATGTCCATGAATTAACTCACTATTGGATACAATTCCACCACCAACACCAGTTCCAAGTGTGATACATACGACATCACTTTCATTTCTTCCTGCACCTTTAAACTTCTCACCTAAAGTTGCTACATTCGCATCATTATCAACATAAACTGGGCCATCAAAATATTGTTGCATAAGTTTTCTTACTTCAATATTTCCTTTCCAATTTAAATTAACTGCACCATGTACAATACCATTGTCAAAATCGATAGGTCCTGGAACACCAAGACCCATACCGATTATATTTTCAATGTCTATATTTTTACGATTCATATGGACCATAAATGAATCGTAAATGTTTTCTAATATACCTTCTCCAGTTCTATTAGTAGAAATTTCCCATTTTTCTTCAATATTTAAAGAACGATCAAATATTCCTAATTTACATGTTGTTCCGCCTATATCTGCTGATAAAATATGTGTCATTTTTTCTCAATCCTTCTTTGGTTAATAATGAGTCTTGCTTGTAAAAATGTGTCTTTGTCAATTAGCATAGATTGATACATGGTTTTGATTTCTTGTTCCATCATTTCTAGTTGATCATCTTCATTTTTAAAATAAATGATATATCCAAACTTTTTTAACAATTGTTGTACATCATATAAGTTTTCCATATATTAACTCCTAAATGCAGTTATTTCTTTCTTTAAAGCTTTATAGCGTTTATTATCTTTATCAAGCTTCAATGATTGATTTATAAATTTACTGGCTTTATCATAATCGTCTTTAGCTCTATAACCTAACGCTAATTGATAATTTAACTGTCCAGATTTTGGAAAAACTTTTAAACCTTTTTCCCATTCTAATATTGCTTCATTTAATGAAGTTTTATTTGCAACAATCAATCCACTTAAAATATATGTTTCATCTGATTCAAAATCTTTTTCTTTTATTTGTTTTACCATTGTTTCAGCACTATCAAAATCACCGTTATTCATAGCATTTTTCGTTAATTCATCATATATATAATGCTGCTGTCTACTAAAAATAACTATGATTAGAATAATAATTAAAACTATAAACCCAATGATATAATATAATTTGAATTTATCATGTTCCATCCAACGATATATAATATACATTAGGATAGCACCACCTATAAATCCACCTAAATGTGCAAAATGGTTCACATTATTAATGAATAAGGCTAATAGTGAAATGATTGCAATGCCAATAAAAGTTTGCAATACAAATTGTTTATTTATATTTTTTCTAGTAAATAAGTAAACAATAAATGCACCAATCAAACCAAATATTGCACCACTCGCACCAATCGATATAGATTCTGTATCAATACTTAAAGATACTAATCCTGCAAATAGCCCAGATGCCATGTAAATCGTAAACATCTTGACCGATCCTAATGCACCTTCAATTAATTTACCAAATATAATAAGTGAAAATACATTCATTATAAGATGTGTAAAATTGGCATGTAAGAACATAGATGTTAATAATCTATACCATTCCCCATGTACAACATTAAAATGTACTAGACCACCATAATCTACTAAATTTATTTGCGCTACTTGATTAAATATTAATACTAAAGATAACCAAACAATCACATTAATTGCTACTAAAATATATGTAACTGGTGAGAATTTCAACATAAAACTATCAATAAAACTGGCATTAAGTAGCTTGTTTTTATAAGTTGTTACGGCCGATGTCTTTGAGCGTTTAATTTGCTGCTTAGTAATTAAATGCCCTGAAACTTTTTGAAAATCTTCCACATTACTTAAAGCGTAATACCGTATTTTTGGACGCTTATAATGATTAAACTCTGTGAAATCTATTACTTTATCCGTTACATAGTATATATCTAGTTGTTCAAAACTAAACCCTATACTTTCAATCAAATTGCTTAAATGATCCGTTGTTTTCTCAAAATCAAAATCAACTTCTTGATGTGTCGGGGTCTTATGTATAAATCTTTTAACGATTTTTTTAGATTCATGCGTTAACCAAATTTCTGATTCATCTTCATCAATCGATAAAATGTTAAACCCTTCTGTATATACTAAATAATAAATCGATTTCCATATTTGCTTTATTTTATCCATTTATTCTTCTCCATTTAAAACGTTTGGTAATATAATTTCTTCAACAGGTATATCATGTTCTTCATATTCAAAAGATTTAATTTGGAATGGATATACTAAGCTAAGCGTATCTCCACTATATTGAGATAAGAACTTATCATAATAACCACCACCATAACCAATTCTATAACCTTCATTATTAAATACTACACCAGGCACAATTATCAAATCAATATTGTCCTCTATTTCTGTTTCTTTATCTATAAATTTAATGCCTTTTTCGTCTATTGCAATTGACTCTAAATCTGTTAATCGCTGGAATTTCATCATTTTTGTGTTGTAATTTGTTGTAGGTACATAAACCTTTTTATTATCCTTCAATATTTTTTGGATAATCGGCAAAGTATCTACTTCATGATCCATGCTCATTACAATAGCTACAGATTTTGCATTTTGATATTTATAGTGCGCATATAATTGTTCATGTAAATTAAAATCATAATCGTCCTTCTGAGACTTTTGTTGATTTTTCATCAAACCTAATATTTCTTTTCTCAAATCTTTCTTCATCGTCATGAGTTTAACACTTCCCAATTATTATTTCATTTTTACCATTTTATACATTTAATGATAACACAAGAAATACTGTGAAAGGTAGTTGTAGGTCTCCTAAAAACGAATAAAAAACACATTACCAAAGCTGGCAATGTGTTCTTATTCGTTTTACTATTTTGTTTCTCTATGAAGAGTGTGTTTACCGTCACGAGCACAATATTTTTTCATTTCAATTCGCTCTGGGTTATTACGTTTATTCTTTTTAGAGATGTAGTTTCTTTCACCACAATCAGTACATGCTAAAGTTACATTTACGCGCATGATGAACCCTCCTATTCTTATTTCAATTAATATACGACCTTATTATAATACCATCTATGGTTATATAATTCCAGTATTATTTTTCAACGGCTTCATAGTGTTTGCCTGTAATATAATAATAACAGCTTTCACTAATATTTGTAATGTGATCACCAATTCTTTCTAAATATCTTGCAGCTAAGTGTGCTTGTGCAGAAATGAATGGGTCATTGTCTATTAAATAAGTCGTATTATTAATCTCTTTATACAAATCATCAATATCATCATCACGTTCAATGATTTCTTTAATTAATAATATATCTTTATTATTAACAGCAGTTTCTAGATCTCTTAGCATTAACATAGCCAATTTACCCATTGTTTTTAGTCTCATTAATATAAAATAATCAGTAATTTTAGCTCTTTTTCTAATTTGAGCTATATTAGTTGAGTTATCTGCCATTCTTTCTAGCTCTGAAGCAATTTTTAAAGCTGAAATCATTACACGTAAATCAGTGGCAATTGGTTGCTGTTTTGTAATTAACATAACGACTTTTTCATTTATATCATATTCCATTTGATTAATTTTTTTATCATATGCAATTAGATTTCTAGCATTATCTTTTTTCTCATCACTAAGAACGGAAATGGATTGCTCAATCATATTATAAACTTCTTTGCCAAGTTTAAACAAATCTTCAATAAGTAGGTTTAACTCGCCTTCGTATTTTTCTCTAATAACCATATTAACCAAATCTCCCAGAAATATAGTCTTCAGTTTTCTTATCACTTGGATTTGAGAAAATTTTATTCGTATCATCAAATTCATTTACATATCCATTTAAGAAAAATGCTGTCTTGTCTGAAATTCTAGCAGCTTGTTGCATATTATGTGTCACGATAATAATTGAGTATTTTGATTTTAAGTCTTGAACAAGTTCTTCAACTTTTAATGTAGAAATAGGATCTAATGCAGATGTTGGTTCATCCATTAAAATTACATCTGGCTCTATTGCTAAACATCTAGCGATACAAATTCTTTGTTGTTGTCCACCAGATAGTCCATACGCATTTTTATCAAGTCTATCTTTACATTCATCCCATATAGCTGCACCTTTTAAAGAACGTTCAACAATTTCGTCTAATACTTTTTTATCCGTAATTCCATGAATTCTTGGTCCATAAGTTATATTGTCGTAAATAGACTTAGGAAATGGATTTGGTTTTTGGAATACCATACCTACATTCGTTCTTAATTCTTCAACACTATATTTTTTATCAAAAATATTTTTATCTCTATAAATGATTTCACCAGATGTTTTAACACTTGGAATTAACTCGATCATTCTATTTAATGTTTTAATATAAGTTGATTTACCACAACCTGATGGACCAATTATCGCTGTTACTTCGTTTTCAGTGATATCAAGATTAATATTTTTTAATGCGTGAAAATCACCATACCATAAGTCTAGGTTATTCGTTTTATATACAATATTTTTATCTTCAACCGCTATTTCTTTATTCTTTGTCATTTCATTTGAAGATATATTTTGAGATAAATCCCTAATTTTTACGTCTGTCATTTTAATGACCCCTCTTCATTTTGATTTTATAGTTTTCTTTGATATTTATTTCTAATGTAAATTGCAACTGAGTTCATAAGAATTAATATTACGAGTAGAACAATAATTGCTGCTGATGATACAAATTGGAATTCGGCTTGTGGCAATTTAGCCCAATTGTATATCTGCATCGGCAATGCTTGGAATGATTCAAAAATACTATTTGGCGTTTTCATTAATATTGCAGGTATACCTATTACAACCAATGGTGCTGTTTCACCAAGAGCTCTTGATAACGCAAGGATTGTTCCTGTCAATATACCTGGTATAGACGCAGGTAATACAATATTTTTAATCGTTTGCCATTTAGTACTTCCTAGACCTAATGATGCTTCTCTAATCGAAGAAGGAACTGATTTAATCGCTTCTTGACTAGCTACAATTATTATAGGAAGAATCATTAATGACATTGTTAAAGCAGCTGCAATAACTGTTTTGCCTAATGATAAATTCTCAATCCCTGCTCCACGAACAAATATCGTTAATCCTAATAAACCAAATACAACTGATGGTACACCGGCTAGATTCGATATATTTACTCTAATAAATTTCGTAAACCAATTTTCTTTTGCATATTCAACCATATAAATCGCTGTACCTACACCTAAAATAATTGATATTGGTGCAATCGTCATCATTAGCCAAAGTGTTCCTAATAATGCACCTTTAATACCAGCTCGTTCAGGTGAAGTAGAAGAAAAGTTAGTGAAGAAATCAGTACTTAGATAAGGAATCCCTTTTTTAAATATGTCAAAAAGCAGTATAGCTAATACGATTAATCCAATTAAGGTACATACAAAAAATATCGATTTGATTACTTTATTTTTCAATAATCTCGTTGGTAATTTTTTTTGAACAACGGTTTGATCAACTAAATTCACTTCTGACATATTAATACTCCTCTCTAAAGCGCTTAGTAATCCACTGAGAAATAATATTCATGATGAAAGTGAATATAAACAATGTGAAACCAACCGCATAAATACTATAATAAATATCCGAACCATATGTTGCGTCACCAGTAGCAACTTGAACGATAAACCCTGTCATCGTTTGTATTGAACCAATTAAGCTAAAGCTTGAATCTGGTGTACTACCAGCTGCTAATGATACTATCATCGTCTCTCCAATTGCTCTTGAGATTGCCAATACAATAGAAGCAATAATCCCTGATAAAGCTGCTGGAAATACAATTTTTGTAGCTAGTTCAAATTTTGTTGCACCTAAGCCAAGTGCACCCTCTTTAATCGATTCCGGCACTGAACTCATAGCATCTTCACTCATACTTGTAATCATTGGTATAATCATGACCCCCACAACTAAACCAGGACTAATTGAGTTAAAGCTACCTAAATCAGGGAAAATTCCTCGTAATATTGGTGTAACAAATGTTAAAGCAAAGAAACCATACACAATTGTAGGAATACCTGCCAGTATTTCTAAAACTGGTTTAATCAATCTTCTTGATCTGTCTGAAGCATACTCACTTAAATAAAGTGCTGCTCCTAATCCAACTGGTACTGCAAATATAGTAGCAACTGCAGTTACTTTTAAAGTACCTAATATAAGAGCGTATATTCCATATTTAGGATCAGAAGAAAATGGTGCCCAATCCTTAGTAAATAAAAATTCAAATGGATTTACTCTTGTGAAAAATGTTACCGTTTCAGTAACTAGTGTAAACAATATCCCGATTGTTGTAAGTACAGAAACTGAAGCTATTAGTAATAAAACAATTGGAACAGCTTTGTCAGCAAAAACTTTCCCTTTGTTATTATTATTTCGTTTTATAAGTTCCTGTACTGAACTTTGTTCTTTCATAAAAATAACTCCTTCATTTTGAAAAAGGGCGACAATTAAGCGCCCTTTGTATTGATTTATTAATGATTATTTTTTAAACTTTTCTAATGTTTCTTTGTCTTTTTTGTATTCTTCATCTTTCAATGGAACGTATCCTGCATCTTTAGCAGCATCAGCTGAGTTATCAATAACATATTCCATGAATCCGTAGAATGCATCGTTATCTTCTAATGATTTATTCTTCGCATATACGAATAGTGGTCTACTTAATGGGTAAGAACCGTCATTAACAGATTCATCAGTAGGTTCTACTGCTTTACCTTCATCACCTTTAATTTTTACTGCTTTAAGTGAATCTTTATTTTCTTGATAGAAGTTGTATCCAAAGAAACCGATAGAATCTTTGTTATCTTGTACAGATTTAACAATTACGTTTGTATCAGCATTTTTCTCTGATTGAAGATCTTTTTCATCTAATACTTCTTCACTAAAGAAGTCGTATGTCCCGTGTGATTGGTCAGGAGAAAAGGCTTTAATTTTTTTATCAGGGAATTTTGAATTAACATCTTTCCAAGTTTTAGCTTTCCCGCTATAAATTTTTGCAAGTTCGTCCATGCTTAGTTCTTCTACAAAGTCATTATCTTTATTAACCGCTACAGTTAAACCATCTTGAGCAACTTTAAACTCAGTATAATCAATTTTTTCTTTTTTTAGTTTTTCTTTTTCTTCATCTTTAATATCTCTAGATGCATTTGAGAAATCTGTCTCACCCGCGATAAATTTCTCAAATCCTCCACCTGTTCCTGATACACCGATTGAAACTGAAACATCAGGTTGCTCAGCAGAAAAATCTTCATTTATTTTTTCCATTACTGGTGCAACAGTAGATGAACCGTCACCTTTAACTTCACCACTTAATTTTTTATCATCTGAAGATTTAGTATCCCCTGAATCAGATTTTTCAGCTGCTCCACCACAAGCTCCTAATAGAAGTGCAGAACTCAAAGCTGTTGTTGACCCAATTAATTGCCACTTTTTCATGTTAAATCCTCCTAATTAATAACGCCTTAATCTTTATTACACCTTTACTTTACATTTTCTTTATTAAGTACAAATAAATTGAATGTAAATTTTGTGTTAACATTTTATGTAAACGTTTTAATTTAACGCAAAAAAACTGAGACAATTACATTGTCTCAGCGTTATCATTATATCTGTTATTATTTTTTATCTTTAAAATAGTAATTTATAATATCTTTACCTAAATCTCCACCTGGTAACCATGGTTCTGGTACTGGTTGATTTGTGTATGTTATTGAGAATGATAGTTCTGGATTTTTTGCTGGAGCATAACCAACATAAGTAGAATTTACTTTTGGTTTTCCATCTTTAAACACTTCAGCTGTACCTGTTTTACCTGCAGATCTTACAACAGTATCATTAAAACTAGAATATCCAGTTCCTTCTTCTTCATTAAATGCCATATCAAAACCTTTTTGTACTTGTTTGATTTCTTTATCACTATTATTTACTTTGTTCATCACTTCACCTTTAAATGACTTTTTAATAGGTCCAAGTGAATCTTCATTTGTAGAATTTCTTATTTCTTTAGCTAAGTGTGGTTTTAACCTATATCCATCATTAGCAATTGTTGCTGCATATTGGGACAGTTGTATTGGTGTATAAGTATCAAATTGTCCAATAGCTAAATCAATATAGTTACCTGGGTTATCTTTAATAGGTTCTATTTGACCTGCTGACTCGTTTGGTAAATCAATACCTGTTTTTACACCTAATCCTACTTGATTAAGTCCTTTACGTAATTTTATTCCAGCTTGTTCAACATCTGTCGGTAAGGACATACCGTTTCTATACGGTGAATCTGCTAGTAAAAGTGCTGTTTTATACATGAATACGTTTGAAGAATGCATTAATGCTTCAGCATCAGTTATTGTCTTTTTACCGTCTTGGTTGAAATAAGAACGTTTAGTTAATCCACCATTGAATTTCAACGGTTCATCGACCATTTTATCTCCAACATCTAAAACGCCATTTTGGTAACCCGTAAGTAATGTTGCACCTTTCACTGATGAACCTACCGTATATTGACTAGTAAAGTTACCGATATGATTATCTGTAATTTCTCCGTTTTCATCAATATCTCGACCCGCCATCGCTAAGACGTCTCCATTTCTTGGATCTTGTACAACTACCATAACTCTATCCATATCTTTTGCGCCTTCACTACGCAATGACTCAATATGCTTATCTACATATTCTTCTACTTTTTTCTGTAATTCAATATCTATAGTTAATACTAAATCATTACCTCTGGATCCTTCTGATATTACTTCTGAACTTGTAATCTTTCCAGATTTATCTGTAACGTATTTCATTTTTTTCTTAGAACCCTTTAATATATCTTCGTATTGATATTCTAAATATGATTTACCTACTCTATCATTTCTAGAATAACCTTTAGCTAAATAATCATCAACAAGCTCTTTCGGTAATCCTTCTTCTTTACTAGATACATTACCAAATAATGTTCTTAAAGTTTCTCCATATGGATATCGTCTTTCCCAATCCATAGTTGTATTAACTCCTGGTAGTTCTGATAAGTGTTGTGATACAGCTGCATATTCATCATTTTTCACACCTTCATTTTTTATAACTACAGGGCTAAGTTGAGAGCCTCCGTTCATTTCTCTAAAGATTGCCAGAATTTGCAAATCTTCTTTTGATAGAGTATTTGTATATTTAGAAGTAACTTTGTTGTATAGTGCTTCATCATATTCTTCCTGGCTAATATTGCCATCTGAGAATAAAGCTTGTTCATCTTTCATTAACTTTTGAACTTCATCTTGATTTCTTAAAATCCAAAAGTCTTGTTTATCTCTATCCGTTATATTTGATGTGTCCATCTTCATTAAATGGGATAGTTTTTCAGCGATTTCTAAAATATCATCCTGACTTGTTCTTCTATCTCTCGTATATGTAATTGCTTTTTTAGATTCGTTATCTACTAAAACTTTGCCATTTCTATCATAGATACGTCCTCTAGGTACGGATTCATTAACAGTGATTGATTCCGTACTATCAATTGTCCTTTTGTATTCTCCGCCTTTAACAATTTGCAAGTAACCTAAACGCATTATGAGTACAGAAAACAATATGACTACAACTGCTAATATAAGACTTACTCGTTTGTTCATTAAAAGGCGAAATGCTTCTTCTTTAGATTTCTTTTTTACTCGTTTCAACAACTAAACCTACCTTTGTAACTCTATATTAATAATTTCATCATATATGATTATGACGTACATTGCTATTGATAAAGTTAAAATTTTATAAAAAAAGCCGAGACAATAAAATTGTCCCGGCCCCTATTAGATAGTCGAATTATTTTGCTGCTTGATATAATTCGTTAACTTTATCCCAATTAACAACATTCCAGAATGCATTAATGTAGTCTGGACGTCTATTTTGATAGTTTAAGTAGTAAGCATGTTCCCAAACATCTAAACCTAAAACTGGAAGTTTACCTTCTGAAATAGGATTGTCTTGGTTTGGAGTTGAAACGATTGCTAATTCACCGTTATCTACAACTAACCATGCCCAACCTGAACCGAAACGGCCAGCTGCAGCAGCTGCAAATTCTTCTTTGAATTTGTCTAATGAACCGAATGTAGAACTAATTGCGTCAACAACTTCTCCTGAAGGTTCAGAAGCATTTGGAGTTAATAGTTCCCAGAATAATGAGTGATTATAATGTCCGCCACCATTGTTTTGAACTGCAGTACGAATATCGTCTGGAACTGAATTTAAATTCTTAACGATGTCTTCGATAGATTTACTTTCTAAATCTGTACCTTTAACTGCATCATTTAGTTTTGTTACATAAGTGTTATGGTGTTTCGTATGGTGAATCTCCATAGTTTCTTTGTCGATGTGTGGTTCTAATGCATCATATGCATATGGTAATTTTGGTAATTCAAAAGCCATAAAAAATCATCCTCCTCATTTGTTTTACATACTTATCTTATCAAGATTAAAGTTTTATAACAAACAATTTGTTTATATAATATTTAAAAAATTTTGTTTTCTAACTTATCATGTTGCAACTCTTGTTTTTTATCATTATTATTGAGTCAAGAAGAGGTGAAATTATGCAATACATGAAAGAACTAAAAAGGTTATTTAAACACCCTAATAAATATCCTATGTTTAGAATAACTAAATTAAGATACATATTTCTACATATTCTATTACTCAGTTTTATATTAATATTACCTAATACAGTTCAATACATACAAATCACTCAAAACTTATCCACCCTAGCAAATGAACAAGTAGATGAAATACCTAATTTTAAAATAGAAAATAACAAAATGATTTTATCTTCTGACAAAAACATCAAAATGAACGATAAACAATCCATTATTTTCACAAGTTCTAATCAATTTAATATGGAAGCTAATCATCTTATCGTTTTCAAACCTGACCATATTGAAATATCAAATTACAATGACTATACCGAAATCAGTTACGGTTCTTTATCAACTGTTGTCACTGATCAAGATGATTTAATTAAATTCATAGATACGATCAATGATTCCAAGTACTTCTATTTAAGTATGATAATTATATTCTTATTAATAATTCAATTTATCAGTCTATCAATTAAAATTGGTATTCTAGCATTAGTAGGTCATTTATTAGGTATGTTACTTCGAAAGAAAACACGATACATGACATGGTTTAAAATGATGACGTTTATAATAACGCTTCCAACTTTAGTACTCTTATTAGGTATAGTTGCGTCGAATACTTTATTAATCATTGTTTCATGGTGTATAATTGTGATTGGTATTCTCATAACAGTGTTTTACTTACCAAATGGAAAGAAACATGCTAATGTAAAATAATAAGCAAATCTATACAAAGGAGTCTTATCATGTCAGAAATCATTCATCGTACTAAAACTAGGCCTGTTAAAGTTGGGGATTTAACGATTGGCGGTTCAGATGAAGTCGTTATTCAAAGTATGACTACTACAAAAACATATGATGTCGAAGCAACAGTAGCAGAAATTAAACGTTTAGAAGAAGCTGGTTGCCAAATTGTTCGTGTCGCTTGTCCAAACGAAGAAGACGCATATGCAATTAAAGATATTAAAGCCCAAATAAACATTCCATTAGTTGTTGATATTCATTTCAACTATAAACTTGCTTTGATTGCTATTGAAAATGGCGCAGATAAGATTCGTATTAATCCTGGAAATATTGGTAGACGAGAAAAAGTTGAAGCGGTTGTTAAAGCGTGTAAAGAAAAAGGAATTCCTATTAGAATTGGTGTAAATGCTGGATCGTTAGAAAAGCATATTATTAAAAAATATGGTTACCCTACCGCAGATGGTATGGTTGAAAGTGCCTTGCATCATATAAAAATACTAGAAGATCTAGATTTTCATGATATCATCGTTTCAATGAAAGCCAGTGATGTTAATCTAGCCATAGAGGCATATACGAAAGCTGCACAAGCTTTTAATTACCCATTACATCTTGGCATTACAGAAAGTGGTACGCTTTTCAATGGTACAGTTAAATCGTCTGCAGGATTAGGTGCAATCTTAAGTTTAGGTATAGGTAATACTTGTCGTATTTCTTTATCAGCAGATCCAGTAGAAGAAGTTAAAGTAGCAAAATCACTACTTAAAGCATTCGGTTTAGCAAGTAATGCTGCAACATTGATTGCTTGTCCTACTTGCGGACGTATAGAAATAGATTTAATATCTATAGCTAATGAAGTAGAAGAATATATCTCTAATCTTCAAGTACCTCTTAAAGTAGCCGTTCTTGGATGTGCAGTAAATGGTCCAGGAGAAGCAAGAGAAGCCGATATCGGTATTGCTGGTGCTCGAGGTGAAGGCCTTTTATTTATGAAAGGTAAAACAGTTCGTAAAGTACCAGAAGAAACAATGGTAGACGAATTAAAAAAAGAAATAGATAAACTAGCTTTAGAAATGGAACAAAATAAAGAAATTCAAAACTCATAAATATAATGTTTGAGGCTGAGACAATTAATTTGTCCCAGCCTTTCATTAAATAATATATAAAGGTGATTTTTATGAACCAAAAACCAAGACTAGGAATAGATATAGATGGGACTGTCACTTGCCCAAAAACATTTGTCCCTTATTTACAAAGAGACTTTAATGAACAATTGAAATATGAAGATATTACAGAATACAATTTAGCAAATGTCTTAAATTGTGAAGAAGAAGAAATGCTTAACTGGTTTAAAAATAATGAATCATATATTTACCAAAACTCTCCAGTTGCAGAAGGCGCTAAAGATATTTTAAACCAACTTCAATATCAATATGAACTATATTATATAAGTGCCAGGCATAACTATTTAGAAGACATAACAAAAGAATGGTTTAATTTGCATAACATTCCATTTGATCAAATTACATTAACAGGTAGTCATAACAAATTAGAAGTAACTAAAAATCAAAATATAGATGTATTTTTTGAAGATAAATTAGACAATGCTGAAGACATCAATCACCAACTAAATATACCAGTATTTTTATTCGACACACCATATAATCAAAAAGAACTTCAATCTGGCATATATAGAATAAACAGTTGGCATGAAGTATCTCCATTATTAAATAAATTATAAATTAAAGAGCTTGGACATAACTATCCTAGAATTCTATTAAGAGCAGAAATTCAATTTTAATAATGAATTTCTGCTCTTACTTTTTAAAAATCATTTAAGTAGCTTATAGAATTTGTTGGCATTTTTTATGCGCATGCTTTACGCGGGCATGTTCTCAGCCTGTAGTCTTCGAATCATGCTTTTCCCGCAGGAGTCAGCGCTAAAAAACGCCAAATATTAATTAAATATTTATAATATAGATGGAATTTATTCAAGAGTTCACTCTATGTTTAATAATCTACTTATTAAAACAAAAAACAAACTGAACTTATAAATTTAAGTTCAATTTGTCCACAGTACAAAGTAGTGATTAGAGAAACCATTTTTCTATTTAAAAATAAATATCGAGAGCGATTTTGTGAAGTGCTAACGCCTGAAGGAATAGTATGTGGGAGAGACTACAGGCTCGAGCCATACCCTTAGGCAAGCATGCACGAACAAAATCGTAAGATTGTATAAAAGGTAGGCAAGCATGTACGTACAAAATCGTAAGATATTAAAAAATAAGCATATCACTGTAAACTAAAAAATCAGTTAAGTGATATGCTTATTTATTTTATACTGTTTTACAATGCTCACATTTACCATATACCTCAAGTTTATGTGATGAAATTTCTACGTTTGGTAGTTGTTGCTTAATTGAATCCATTGGACAGAAATCGATGACTTTTGTTGTTCCACACGAATCACATATAAAGTGATGATGGTGGTGGCTTTGACATGAAATACGAAACTTCATTTCACCGTCAATTTCAGTACTTTCAATTATATTTAAGTCTTTAAATAAGTATAAATTACGATAAATTGTATCGAAAGACAAACCTGCATAATCATCTTTTAAAGCTTCTTGTATATATTTTGCTGTTATATATTTATCTTCGTTAACGAATAAAGAAATGATATCACGTCGTTTATTTGTATACTTATGACCATCATTCTTCAATATTTGAATGGCTTCTTCTACTTTCAAGATGATAGCCTCCTTTTTTTATCAATACTTTACTATATGCAATACTTGCAAGTAATTCTATAATTAACAATCCTACTATAATACCTCCAGGTGAAATATTCAAATAGAAGGAAAGTATCAGACCAACAATGACAGATAATTCACCAAATATAATACTTAGTGCAATTAATTGTTTAAATCCTTTCGCAAGTCTCATACTAGTAGCTACTGGCAATGTCATTAAACTACTTACAAGTAATATCCCTACTACTCTCATTGAAGCCGAGATAACCAATGCAACAATAACTATAAATAAGAGTTGAATCCATTTAGGCATCCCTATTACTTTTGAATATTCTTCATCGAAAGATAGTACGAAAAGTGATTTATACAATAACATGACAAAAATTAACACGATTAAAGTAATAATAATGATTGTAAATAAATCACTCATATTTACTGCGCTGATAGAACCAAATAAATATCCAAATAAATCTTGGTTAAATCCATTAGCTAATGAAATGAAGATTACACTTACACCAATACCACCACTCATAATAATCGGTATAGCGATTTCTTGATAATGTTTATATTCAGTTCTTAATTGTTCAATGAGTAAAGCACCAGCTATTGAAAATATAATACCGAACCAAATTGGGTTAATGGAAGCAAACAATGGACTAATACTCATTAAGAATAATCCCATTGAAATACCACCTAAAGTAACATGGCTTAAAGCATCTGCAATAAGCGATAATCTTCTAACTACAATAAATGCACCGATTAGTGGTGCAATTAAACCAACTAAGACACCACTTATAAATGAATATCTTATAAAATCAAAATTTAAAAACGCATCAATCATTCTTTAAACACCCCTCATATAGGAGGTTTAAAGAACTTATATTATTAAAGTACTCAATCTCACTTTCCATATCCTATCTCCTTACCGATACTTATCTACTAGTTCTATTTATTTAACGAGTTCTTCTAATTGTTCTTCTGCACAGCAATCACGATCATGTTGGTGGTCAACAAATTGTACTGGATGTCCATAAATTTTAGATATTGAAACTTCATCTAGTGATTTGAATGATTCACTTGTCCCATGGAAATGAATATGTTGATTTAAACAAGCAACTTTACTTGCTGTATCAGCAACGACACCAATATCATGTGTTACGAGTATAATTGTTATGCCTTCTTGTTTTAATTGTGTAAGTAGTTGGTAAAATTCTGATACGTGTCTTGCATCTATACCAACTGTAGGTTCATCTAATATTAAAATGCTAGGCTTAGAAATTAAAGCTCTCGCTATGAATGTTCTCTGTTGCTGTCCACCGGATAGTTGTGCGATATTCTCGTTTTTAAGTTCGATTATATTTAATCTTTCTAATATTTCATCGACTTTTTTCGCATCTTCATTATTAAACCATTTGAACAAACCTTTATTTTTAGTTAATCCACTCATGACAACTTCTTTAACAGTTGCAGGAAATCCTGAACTAAACGCATTAGATTTTTGTGAAACGTAACTAATTTTTTCCCAAGATTTATATTGATTTATTTTTTTACCACTTATGAATATATCACCTTTTTGTAAAGGTAAAAGTCCTAATATTAATTTAAGTAAGGTTGATTTCCCTGAACCATTTGGTCCTACTATTGCTAGAAAATCACCTTTATAAATTTGTATATTGATATGGCTAAGCGCCAATTTATTTGGATAGCTATAACTTATATCTTTTAATTCAAAAATTGGTGTTTCTTTTTCCACATTCATCACCTCGTCAATAGAATACTATACAATGAAAATGGATTAATGTAAATAGGAATGTTTACGAATAAAAAAGGAATGCTATTAATTTAGCATTCCTTAAGTATTATTTATTGATTAAAAATTTTATCTTTTAAATCTGGATCGAAAGTACCATTTTTAATCATTTCAATTTCGTATTTATATGGTGGCTTTTTATTCTTTTTATCATCACCTACATAAGGTGTTTCTAAGATTTTAGGAACATTAGTAAAGGCTTCATGATGAACAATATAATGCAATGCATCATAACCTAAAGAACCAAATCCAATGTTTTCATGTCTATCTTTTTTAGCACCTTGTGGGTTTTTACTATCGTTTACGTGAAGGACTTTTATTCTATCAATACCGACGATTTTGTCGAATTCGTTTAATACACCATCAAAGTCTTCTTTAACGTTGTAACCAGCATCGTTAGTATGACAAGTGTCAAAACATACTGATAATCTTTCATTATGGTCTACACCATCAATAATTTGTGCAAGTTCTTCGAATGTTTTACCACATTCTGAACCTTTACCCGCCATTGTTTCTAATGCTATACGAACATCGTTATTATTCGTTAAAACTTCATTTAAACCTTCAATAATTTTTTTAATTCCTTTTTCTTCTCCAGCACCTACATGAGCACCAGGATGAAGTACGATATCTTTAGCTCCCAAAGCTTCAGTACGTTCAATTTCAGATTGTAAGAATTCAACACCTAAATTAAATACTTCAGGCTTTGTAGTATTCGCAATATTAATGATATATGGTGCATGCACAACAATATTTGATAAACCGTATTCTTTCATTGCTGCTTGACCATTCTCAATATTTAAATCTTCAATTTTTTTACGTCTTGTGTTTTGAGGTGCGCCAGTATAAATCATAAATGTTGAAGCATTATAACTTGCCGCTTCTTCCGCTGCTTGAAGCAACATCTTCTTACCACTCATTGATACGTGTGATCCGATTAACATATATGACACCTATCCTTTTCTGCTTTGTTTTTTAGTTCTTTTAGAATGTGCTTTCTTTTCTTTGAATTTCAATTCATCTAATTCACGTTTGAATTTCTTCTTATAACCAGGTTTAACTTTATTTTTGTTATTTCTTTTAATTTTTTGTTTAAGCGATTTCTCAATATTATCTTCTTTTTTAACACGTCTTGTTCTATTTTGACGATCTTTTATTTCTACAAATTCGTCATTTTTAATATCAACATGTTTAAGTTTATAATTATTCTTCTCAATTTGAGTTATTAGATCATCTTCGTCTGGTGTATATAAAGTGATTGCTACACCTTTATAGTCACCACGACCAGTTCTACCTACTCTATGCGTAAAGAAATCAATCTCTTTAGGTAAATCATAATTAATAACGTGACTAACACCTTCAATATCAATACCTCTTGAAGCTAAATCACTTGCTACAACAAATTCAAAATCTAATTGTTTAATACGTTTCATTTGTTGTGTTCTTTCTCTAGGTGTTAATCCACCATGAATAACACCAACTTTATATCCTTCTTCAGATAAATGAGCGACTAATTCATCAGCTCTATCACGACTATTTGCAAATATAATTGCTAAATAAGGATTTATAACTTTCATAACTTTTAAGATTTTTGTTTTTTTCTCTTCACCTTTAGTAGGAATTAAGTAAAAATCAATATTATCTTTATTTGAAGATGCTGTTTCAATTTCAACAAATTCAGGATTGCTTAAATATTTATTTAAGAAAGGATGTAATGCTTTAGGAATTGTTGCACTAAATACGGAAATTTGTGCTTTTCCATCTAATCTACTCGCAACACTATCAACCTTAGGCATAAACCCTAAATCAATCATTAAATCTGCTTCATCAATAACAACTGACTTAGCTAAATGTAAATCTAAAGCTCTTTCAACAGCCATATCATCAATTCTGTTTGGCGTTCCTACAACTACATGTGGTGTGTTTTTAGATTTATCAATATCTCTCGATTTATCAGTTCCACCAATATATAAGCTTACTTTAACACCTGTTTTAAATTGTGCCAAATGTGATGCAGCGTCATATAATTGTTTAGCCAACTCTCTCGTTGGAGCTAAAATAATTATTTGTGGTTCTTTTATATCAACATCAATTTTATCAAATAATGGTAATAAAAAGGCGTGAGACTTACCAGTACCAGTCTGAGATTGACCTATAATATTAGATCCTTTTTTAATCTTAGGTATAACTCTACGTTGTATTTCTGTCGGCTGATCAAAGTGTAAATCTTCAACTGCCTTTACTAATTCATTTTCTAACTGAAAATGTTCAAACGGATGCTTAGACATAAGCGACCCTCCTCATTTCTTTTTCACTTCATACATTATATAGTAAATACGTAGTTTAAGATAGGCTTAAAGATTTATTTTGAATTTTTATTTAGTTTCATTCAATCTTGAGTGTTGTTATAATAGATATTAATAAGGAGGGCAATTAATGGAGATTATAAAAATTACCCCTAGAGGCTATTGTTACGGCGTTGTAGATGCTATGGTGATTGCAAGAAATGCTTCACTAGACAAATCACTTCCTAGACCAATTTATATACTTGGCATGATTGTTCATAATAAACATGTAACAGACGCGTTTGAATCAGATGGAATCATTACTTTAGATGGACCAAACAGATTAAAGATTTTAGAGCAAATAGAAGAAGGAACTGTAATCTTTACTGCACATGGTGTGTCACCTGAAGTAAAAAAACGTGCTAAAGAAAAAGGACTTGTTTGTATCGACGCAACTTGCCCCGATGTAGACAACACACATCAACTTATAAGAAAAGTTAAATCAGAAGGATACCATGTCATTTATATTGGCAAGAAAGGTCATCCAGAGCCTGAGGGAGCAGTTGGTGTTGCTCCAGATATTGTTCACCTCGTCCAGACATTAGATGATATAGAAGATTTGCCAGAAGATATTAAAGATAAAAAACTCATCGTAACTAATCAAACAACGATGTCACAATGGGATGTTAAACATTTAATAGATAAACTACAAGCTAAATACCCGCACATCGAAGTTCATGAAGAAATTTGTTTAGCAACACAAGTAAGACAAGAAGCTGTTGCTAATCAAGCAAATCAAGCTGACTTATTAATAGTTGTAGGCGATCCAAAAAGTAATAACTCTAATAGACTCGCACAAGTATCCAAAGAGATTGCACACACAAATGCATATAGAATTTCTGATTTAAGTGAACTAAAACTAGAATGGTTACAAGACATTGGAAGTGTAGCCGTTACTGCAGGAGCATCAACACCTACTCCAATAGTAAAAGAAGTCATTGACTATATTAAAAACTATGATCCAACTCATGTACCAACTTCAGCTCTTAAGAGTAATGTACCTGTTGAAAAAATATTACCTAAGATTAAAAAGCCACAACCAGTAACAATAATGGAATAAAAAAACTGCCGACTTTTTCGGCAGTTTTTTTACATATAACAATAAGGATCTGTATTGATTTTAGAACTTTTTATTTCTATTGATTGATTTGTCCATTCTTCTAATAATGACTTCAATCCTTCTCTCATTACATATTCACTATAATGATTTATATCTAGAACATTAATACCATCCATTTTGGCATCTAATGCTTCGTGATGCTTAACATCACCAGTTATAAATAAATCTGCTTGTTTATTTTGTGCAAGTTGTGCGTACTCTATTCCAGCGCCACCAACTATTGCCACTCTATTTATTTTCGCCTCTTTATTCCCTATAAATCTAACAGCTGGAATGTGTAGTTTTTCTTTATAGTGTTCAACAAATTCATTTATTGATTGTGTTTTATCTAATTCTCCAACTATTCCTAATCCTATTCTAGAAGTCTTCTTCATTTCTATAAAATCAAAAACAGGTTCTTCATACGGATGATTTTCATAAATAAGTTGTTTAGCTAGTGACTTATCTTTTCCATCTATCATAAGCTCTAATTTAGTTTCATAAACCGTTTCAGTCTTATGAGATTGTCCAATATGCGGGTTAGCATTCTCACTTAGTTTAAATTGACCTTTTCCTTGCGATTGGAAAAACACTTCGCTATACTCTCCTGTTTGTGCTAAATGATGTTTGTTAAATGCAGACTTCATTAGTTCCACATCTTTATCTGGTATAAATATCTGTACTTTGAAATAACTTTCTTCTTTGTCATCTAGAACAGACATGTTTTTCAAACCTATTTGGTCACCTATCATGTAACTTACACCTTTTGGATACACATCTAAGTTTGTGTGAAGCGCGATTAAATTAATATCATTTTGAATCAGTTTTTTTAGAATCGGTCCATAACCTTTTTCTGTAATGTTTTTAACACCTTTAAAAATAAGTGGATGGTGCGCAATAATTGTATTTAAATCGTTTTCTATTGCTTCATCTACTACTTCCATAGTGCAATCTAGTGTTGTTAATATGCCTGTTACTTCACTATTTTCAGTTCCAATTAATAAACCAACATTATCCCATGATTCACTACTTGAAAATGGAACATGTTTATTAATGACATTTAGTAATTCTTGAATAATCATTTAAGCACCTCTTTAATTTGAAGTATTTGTTGATTAATTTCATTATACCTAATTTGATCATCATGATGTTCTAACTGTTTACTAATTTTATTTAACGATTCAAGTTCTCTCTGCCATTTTTCATAAAACAAATCGCTTTTATTTTTTAATAATATTGGTCCAAATCTCATTTCTTTTTCATCTAGTAGCATTGTTCCTTTTTTAGCGACTAATATTTCATATATATGTTTTTTATCTTTTATTAATTGTTCGTCATAAATTTTATATCCAATTTTTTGTAACACTTGTCTAATTGGTAACGCATGTATATTTGCTTGTAATATTAAATCAGGATATTCGTTTAATTTATGTTGACCTTCTTCAATAATTTGTGCAATTAATGGTCCACCCATACCACATATCGTAATAACATCTATTGTTTCGTCAATCACTTCTAAACCATTTCCAAGTTTAACTTCAATACTATCTGTCATACCATAAGTTTTAGTGTTCTGTTGTGCTGCCAAAAAAGGACCTTTAACTACTTCTCCAGCTATCGCTTTGTTAATTAAGCCTTTTTGTATAGCATATATTGGTAAATAAGCATGATCAGATCCAATGTCAGCTAATTTATTATGATTGAGGTATTCGCTCACCTTCGTTAAACGTTTGTTTATCTGGATCATCATTTTTTCCTTTCATAAAAAAAATCTTTTGCAATAGCAAAAGATTTTTTTGTGTTATTTAGCGCCGTCTTTTAAGTATTTGACAAGTGTGTCTAAATCTTTGTCTGAAATAGTCGCTTCATCGTGGGCAGGCATTGAACCTTTACCATCACGGATGATTTTTTTCATTTCGCCAGCTTCTTTAGAAGAACCAGCTAATTTAGGTCCCATTCCACCTTCAAGATTTTGTCCATGACAACTTGTACAATTATCTTTTGCGAATGTAGCTGCGTCAAACTTCTCAGTTTTTTCACCGCCACCGCCTTCTTTTTCTTCCTCTTTGTTAGCACCATGTGCTGACATGAAGAATATTAATCCCACACCGAGTAATAATATCAGAATAAACGGGATAACAGGATTACGATTCATTCATACAACCTCCCTTTTGTTAAACCTTCATACAATTATATTTTATATTAAAACAAGGCATTGTCAAAGGCTTTTTGGGATTAATATAAACTTTTCGTGATTAATCCATAAAATCTTTCAATCGCTTACTTCTAGATGGATGTCTTAATTTGCGTAAAGCCTTAGCTTCAATTTGACGAATACGCTCTCTAGTAACGCCAAATACTTTACCAACTTCTTCTAATGTTCTTGTTCTTCCATCATCAAGACCGAATCTTAATCTTAAAACATTTTCTTCTCTATCAGTAAGTGTATCTAATACATCTTCTAATTGTTCTTTTAACAATTCATAAGCAGCGTGATCAGATGGACTTTGCGCATCTTGATCTTCAATGAAGTCTCCTAAATGACTATCATCTTCTTCGCCTATAGGTGTTTCTAATGAAACTGGTTCTTGTGCTATTTTTAAAATTTCACGCACTTTTTCTGGAGGTAAATCCATTTCTTCGCCAATTTCTTCAGGAGATGGATCTCTACCTAAATCTTGTAACAATTGACGTTGAACACGTATTAATTTATTGATTGTTTCAACCATATGAACTGGAATACGGATTGTACGTGCTTGGTCTGCGATAGCTCTAGTTATCGCTTGACGAATCCACCAAGTTGCATATGTCGAGAATTTAAATCCTTTATTAAAATCGAATTTTTCAACTGCTTTAATTAGACCCATGTTACCTTCTTGAATAAGATCTAAGAATAACATACCTCTACCTACATAACGTTTAGCAATACTAACTACAAGTCGTAAGTTTGCTTCAGCAAGGCGTGATTTAGCAATATCATCACCTTTTTCGATACGTTTAGCCAATTCTACTTCTTCTTGTGCAGTTAATAAATTAACTCGTCCAATTTCTTTTAAATACATTCTAACTGGGTCATTTATTTTTACGCCTGGAGGAGCACTTAAATCATTTAAATTTAATTTATCATTTGTATCAGTTGAGTCTTTTTCATTGATTAAATTAATTTCATTCTCGTTAATTAAATCAAAGAAATCATCCATTTGATCTGGATCCATTTCGAAGTTTTGTAATTTATCTGCAATCTCTTCATGACTTAAATGTCCTGCTTTTTTACCTTGTTCAATTAATTGATGCTTTACTTGATCAATAGTAAGTACTGCTTCATTATTAGCGCTATTAATTTTGTTTAATTCTTTATCAGACATGAATAGGCCTCCCGGTTTATTAACTCTTACATTCTATTCCGATTATATTGTACAATTTGTTCTAAATACTGTCTTTGTAGTGCGATGTCGCCTGCTTGCATTGCCTTATTCAATTGTTCATTTAAATATTCTATTGATGTTTCTACTTGCTCATTAGGATGAATGACATTAATATAATCTTCCACTTCATCCGTTTCTGGTTCATCATTGATTGATAATGAATCTAAATACATTACTGTCTCCATGATTTGATGTTCTTCAATGTAACTTGAAAAATCACTAATGTTAAAAACATCATTATTCTTATAATACCCGTTTAAACGTGAAAAAATCACTCTATTATTCAATGAAGTGAAGTCTTCTTGATTAATCCTAGAATGATATTCTAAAAATAACTGTTTATGATTCATAAAATGTTTTAACAACGCTTGTTCAGCTCTACCAATTTTATCTAGTTTTTTTTCCTTTAATTCAGGAACGACATAATTATAATCAGCATTATTTTGAACAATATTCGGCGATAGTCGATTTTTAAGACTGTTAACATCTACTTTATACAAATCAGCTACTTGTTGCAATACTTTTTTTCTTAAAAATTCAGAACGAATCAGATTGATATCATGAACTAACTCTTCTAAATGCTGTCCATGCTTTAAATCATTGTTTTCGTTGGCATAATATAATTGTTGAGCCTTAAACCCTACATAAGATTGTTTTTGCCCTTCTACAAATGATTTAAACGCTTCACTTCCATATTCAGAGATATAGTCATCTGGGTCCATTTTTTTAGGTAAATTTACAACAAAGACATTTAAACCTTCATTTAATAATTCTTTACCAACATTCATCGCTGCTTCTTTACCTGCGAAATCTCCATCATACAGTAATGTTACGTTTGACGCCAGTTTTTTGACCATAATAATATGTTCTTTTGAAAGAGCAGTTCCCATTGTAGCAACAACTTGTTTTATATCCGCTTCTGATGATTTAATAACATCCATAAATCCTTCTAGGAGAATGACTTCATCATTTTGTCTAATGAATTTTCTAGCACGATTAATGTTATATAACATTTTTCTTTTTTGGAAAATTGGCGTCTCTGGGCTATTCAAGTACTTAGGCGATTGGTCCGTATATGTACGACCGGAAAACCCAACCGTTTTACCTTGAAAATTCAATAACGGAAAAATAATCCTATCCCTAAATCTATCAAAATAGTCAAACGTTTCATCATTACGACTTAATAACCCAGCTTCATAGGCAATCACAGCATCGTAGCCATTTTTTTCTAAAAAGTCATGTGTAAATTTAGAATGGTTTGGAGCATATCCTATCTTTCTATCATTTATAAGTTCATCTGTGAATCCTCTTGATTTTAAATAGTTTAAGGCTGCTTCGCCTTCTTCTGTATGTTTCAATATGTAATGATAATTATTTGCCATAAGCTCGTGCATTTCTATCATCTTTATGTGATCATCAACCATTGAATCAGTTGCAGAAGGTTCTTGCTTTTCAATATGAATATCTACTTTATCGCCTAACTCTCTAACAGCATCAACAAAGGATACACCTTTAATTTCTTGAATAAACTGAAAGACGTTACCACCTTTTTTACAACCAAAACAATGGCATATTTGTTTATCTTCTGATACTGAAAATGAAGGTGTTTTTTCGTCATGGAAAGGACATAACCCTATATAGTTACGTCCTCTTTTTTCAAGCTTTACATATTCGCTTACCACATCTAAAATATCGTTTTTTTCACGAATTTCTTTTATTACATCTTGTTCTATACGCATCATTTCACCCTTTATCGATTTTGTTGAGTAATAATTTTTATGATGTCATTTGCTGTTTCTTCAATTGCTTTATCCGAAACGTCTAAGACAGGGCAACCAATCTTTTCAACAATTTCTTCAAAGTATCTTAATTCCTCTTCAATTCTATCATCTTTAGCATAATCTGCATCATCACTTAGACCTAGTTGAATTAGTCTAGCTCTTCTAATTGCATTTAGGTTTTTTTGATTGATTTTTAATGCTATACATTTCTTAGGATCTATATCAAATAACCCTTCTGGAGGTGCAACTTCTGGAACTAGCGGTACATTCATTACTTTATAACGCTTATGCGCTAAATATTGAGAAAGTGGTGTCTTTGAAGTTCTAGATACACCAATAAGTACAATATCAGCTTTTGGTAAACCTCTAGGATCTCTTCCATCATCATATTTAACTGCAAATTCTATTGCTTCAATCTTTTTAAAGTAGTCTTCATCAAGTTTATGAATGTTACCTGGTTCATTAAGTGGTGATTCATTTAATTCATTACTTAAAATACTCATTAAAGGTCCCATAATATCAACATTTTTTATATTATTTTCTTCTAGTTTTTCTTTTAAGTATAATCTCATTTCAGGTTTAACTAATGTATAAACTACTATAGAATTTTGTTCTAATGCTAATGAAACAACTTCATTAATATTACTTTCATTCTCTATATAAGGTAATCTTACAATATCTAATGCATTGCCTTCAGTTTTATATTGAGATGTACATGCCTTAGTAACCAGTTCGGCTGTCTCGCCTACTGAATCTGACGCTATAATTATTCTTATTTCTTCCATTTTAAATTTATCCCCCTACTCATCTTCAATTAATGAAACAAATGCTCTTGTTATAGTTGTTTTTGTTATTCTACCTTTTACTTTCATCTTATCGCCTTTTAATTTTTTCACTACAGGTAATGCATCTATTTGTTTATCAATTAATAATTTAGCCGCGTATATTAGTAAATCGTCTTCCAAACATACCGTTATGTTAGGCATTCGACTCATATTTATACTTACTGGTGTTTCTTTTAAACTCTGTCCACCTATTGCTGCTCTTAGCAAATCTTTTCTGGAACAAACACCTATTAAATAACCTTCTTTATTAATTACAAATAATGTACCGACATCTTCTAAAAACATTTTACATATAGCTTCATATACAGATACACTTTCTTCTATAACAACTGGTATGGCCATAGATTCTTTAATTGTCATCTTCTTAATAGAATCACTTAACAACTGTGTGCTCGATTTTCCTGTATAAAAATATCCAACTCTTGGTCTAGCATCTAAATAACCGGCCATAGTTAAAATAGCTAAATCAGGTCTTAAAGTTGCCCTAGTTAAATTTAATCTTTCAGCAATTTTTTCACCTGTTATAGGACCATTATTTTTAACAATTTGTACAATATGTTCTTGTCTTTGATTTAATTCGATTGCTCTCACCCCTTCAAACACAACTCAGTTAGATTAATTATAACATGTATCGCAAATTTTGCTCAATTTGAATATCTGTTTTTACTTGATAAGTCTTACATACCATGCTATATTTTAATTAACTTTGAAATTAAAAGCGAGTTAAGGTTGGTGAAAGCTTAACATTAAAAGTTCTGGCTTATAAAATTTCATATAAAGAGAGTGGCTACACTAATTTGGGTGGAACCGCGGGTTATATACTCGTCCCAAGGCATTATTTAATGATGTCTTGGGACTTTTTTAATTTAAATAAGGAGTGAATTATTTATGGCAAATGATATGGACAAAGTAGTAACGTTAGCAAAACACAGAGGATTTGTATTCCCTGGTAGTGAAATTTATGGTGGTTTAGCAAACACTTGGGATTACGGTCCACTAGGTGTTGAATTAAAAAATAATATTAAAAAAGCATGGTGGCAAAAATTCGTTCAACAATCTCCATACAATGTTGGATTAGATGCTGCAATTTTAATGAACCCAAGAACTTGGGAAGCTTCAGGTCATTTATCTAACTTTAATGATCCAATGATTGATAACAAAGATTCTAAAATTCGTTATAGAGCTGATAAACTGATCGAAGACTACATGCAAAATGTTGAAAGCGACGAGAACTTTATCGCTGATGGCATGAG
The DNA here is from genome assembly GCF_022386375.1 of Mammaliicoccus sp. K-M42. Lineage (NCBI taxonomy): Bacteria > Bacillati > Bacillota > Bacilli > Caryophanales > Staphylococcaceae > Mammaliicoccus > Mammaliicoccus sp. K-M42. The sequence continues at coordinate 135,290 of NZ_JAJNIS010000001.1, forward strand.
CTTTGACGAAATGAAACAACTTATCGATGACAAAGGTATTACATGTCCTGAAAGTGGAACAGCAAATTGGACTGACATTCGTCAATTCAACTTAATGTTCAAAACTTTCCAAGGTGTAACAGAATCATCAACAAATGAAATTTTCTTACGTCCTGAAACTGCTCAAGGTATTTTCGTGAACTATAAAAATGTTCAACGTTCAATGCGTAAAAAATTACCATTTGGTATCGCACAAGTTGGTAAATCTTTCAGAAATGAAATTACACCAGGTAACTTTATTTTCAGAACAAGAGAATTTGAACAAATGGAACTTGAATTCTTCTGTAAACCAGGCACTGAAATTGAGTGGCAAAATTACTGGAAAGAATTTGCTGCAAAATGGTTAAAAGATTTAGGAATTAAAGAAGAAAATACTAAGTTACGTGACCATGATGATGATGAATTAAGTCACTACTCTAATGCAACTACTGATATCGAATATAAATTCCCATTCGGTTGGGGTGAACTATGGGGTATCGCTTCAAGAACAGATTTCGACTTGAAACAACATAGTGAATTTAGTGGTGAAGACTTTAATTATCATGATCAAGAAACGAATGAAAAATTCGTACCATATTGTATCGAACCATCATTAGGTGCTGACCGTGTTACATTAGCGTTCTTATGTGATGCTTATGAGGAAGAAAACGAAGGCGAAAAAGACCAACGTACAGTTCTACACTTCCACCCTGCATTAGCACCTTACAAAGCAGCTATTTTACCATTAAGTAAAAAGCTTTCACCTGATGCAATTAAAGTATATGAAAAATTAAGCGAAAAATTCGCAATTGACTTTGACGAATCACAATCAATCGGTAAACGTTACCGTCGTCAAGACGAAATTGGTACACCATACTGTATTACATTCGACTTTGATTCTTTAGAAGACAATCAAGTTACAGTTCGTGATAGAGACACAATGGAACAAATTCGTATGCCAATTGACGAAGTTGAAAGCTTCTTAGCTGAAAAAATTAGATTCTAAATAAAAAAAGAGCAAAGACTTTTCGATAAGTCTTTGCTCTTTTTTATATATTTAAGTTTTCTAGTTGTTTTAGTAATTTTTTTGTTCTGAATACAACTCCAACATATTCATCATACATATTATCAATCAAAGTTACGATTTCTTTCTTAACTTGATCATTAATTGTAAAGCTATTTAAATGTTGTATTGGCAGCTGGTACATTAAATTCATAAAATATAATGCTCTATTTGAAATTCGATAAGCATGTTCATCATTTACGAGTGCTTGGTTACTTAATGGGCCATTATATTTAAAGCTATACGCATTTAATTGTTGTTGATCCATATCACCTGTAATGACACATGCATTAAATCTAGGTTCATAACCATATTTAGGCATACATTTCAAAGCGACTATCATACTCATTGTATCGGCATCAACGCCTTTTTCAACAGCTTGAAATACACTTAAAAGCAAGTCATAGAAAAATACATCATGTTCATCTTCTTCCAACGCTTTATCAACTATCTCTATACAATAAGCACCATAAGCACTTTTAAAAATATCGCTTTGCATCATTCTATGACTATTTATAATATCAGCTGACGACAACGTTCCCATACCTTTAAACTTTGAAAAAATAAACAAGCCATGTACAAAGGGCTGTGTAGCACCTTGTAAAGGATGACTTGTTTTTTTAGCACCGCGTGCCATTAATGGAACTTTATGTCCATGTTCATTTAATATAGTTATGATTTTATTATTCTCACCATAATTTACTGAGCGAATGACAAATCCTTCTTGTTTAAAAAGCATTTTATCATCGCCTCCATTCTAAATATTACTCGTCTTCTCTGTAACCAATTTGCTTAATGAAATTAGGTTTATTACGCCAGTCTTTTTGAACTTTTACCCATAGATCTAAATATACTTTCGAACCAAGTAACATTTCTATGTCTCTACGTGCACGTTTCCCTATTTCTTTAAGCATTTTACCACCTTTACCGATAACAATGCCTTTTTGAGAATCACGTTCTACATAAATTGTAGCTTCAACATGCACCTTTTCACCTTCAACTTTAGTCATTTTATCAACACTAACGCCAATTGAATGTGGTATTTCTTGGCTAGTTAAATGTAGTGCTTTTTCTCTAATCAATTCTGATACAACAAATTGCTCAGGATGGTCAGAAATTTGATCTTTAGGATAATACATTGGACCTTCTTCTAAATATTTCTTGAATTGTGCTAGAAGCGTCTCAATATTTAATCCTTCTAGTGCAGAGATAGGTACTATTTCTGCAAATTCCATTCTTTTTTGATATTTTTCAATCTCAACTAGTAACTGATCTGGATGTACTAAGTCTATTTTATTTAATACTAAAAATACTGGCGTCTTAGTATCTTTTAACAAATCAATGATAAATTCATCGCCTTTACCGATACTTTCATCTACATTAACCATAAACATAATTAAGTCTACTTCTTTTAATGTATTTTTGGCGATTTTCATCATGTAATCACCTAACACATGTTTAGGCTTATGGATACCTGGTGTATCAATAAATATCATTTGAGAATCATCAGTTGTTAAAACACCTTGCACTTTATTTCTTGTCGTTTGTGCTTTATCTGACATAATTGCTACTTTATGACCTATAACTTTATTCATAAAAGTAGATTTTCCAACATTAGGTCTACCTATAATAGATATAAAACCTGATTTAAATTCATTCATTTATTCTAAATCCTTTCCTGAGAAACCTAAAGGTAATAAATCATTAACAGTAGTTTCAATTCTTTCATCTGTTTGATGTGTTAAATAAACAGGCATGTCATCATCACAAAGCTCTTTTAAGACTTGTCTACAAGTACCACATGGTGATGAAGGTTTATCTGCATCAACAGTTATTGTAATACATTTGAAGTCTCCAGGTCTATAGCCATCTGACATTGCAGCAACTAAAGCTGAGCGTTCTGCGCATATTGTAGATGGATATGCAGCATTCTCAATATTTGCACCATAATATGCTTTGCCATCTTTAGTGATTAAATATGCACCAACATTAAATTTCGAATATGGTGTATAAGCCCTTTTCTGTGCTTCTCTTGCGCCATCGTACCACTCTTGTTTAAATTCCATAATTCTTCCCCCTTATACTTACTATATAATTTTTGGTAAAAATATAATTATCCCGATTATTGCTGCCATAATTGATGACATTAATACAGCTAATGCAGCTGTATCTTTTGCATGTTTAGCAAGTGCATGATATTTATCTGTATACATATCAACAACATATTCTATAGAAGTGTTTAAAATTTCTGTTATTAAAACACTAAATATCGCAAGTATAATCCATAGCCATTCGTTTTGATTTAAATTTAATATTAAACTAACAATGATGACAATAATTGCAAATGCTAAATGTAAAATAAAATTACGGTCTTTCTTCAGTATCGTTATTAAACCAGCTAAAGGAAATTTAAAACGATTAATAAATTTAATCACGAGTTAAACCAAATTCATTTAAAATTTCATCTTGTCGAGAAAACATTTCTTTCTCATCAACTTCAGTCATATGGTCATAACCTAATAGATGTAAGAAGCCATGTAATGCTAAGAACCCTAATTCCCTACTTAAACTATGATTATATGAATCAGCTTGTTCCTTAGCGACTTCTAAACATATGATTATATCCCCTAATACTCTAGGAATATCTAGCCCTTCAATCTCTGGTTCATCCTCTTCAAGTGAAAATGAAATGACATCAGTAACTTTATCTTTATCTCTATAATCACGATTAATAGCTTGTATTTCTTCTTCATCGACAAATGAAATAGAAAGCTCTGCTTCTTGAGTTATATTTTCTTTTTTAGCAGCAAATGTCAGTAATGATTCAATTTGATTTTTTGTATCTTCATCAATCACTTGTTGTTCATCAATAAAATCCATTGTTAGCATATTAAATCTCCTCTTCGTATGCATTTATTATTTTACCTACTAATGGGTGTCTTACAACGTCTGTTTGTTCTAAATAAGACATTGAGATACCTTTGACTCCACTTAATCTTTGGTCAGCTTCAATCAGACCACTTTTAACGCCTTTTGGTAAGTCGATTTGTGTTCTGTCACCAGTAACAACCATCTTAGATCCAAAGCCTAACCTTGTTAAGAACATCTTCATCTGTGGATGTGTTGTATTTTGTGCTTCATCAAGAATAACAAAGGCATCATCAAGTGTTCTACCTCTCATATAAGCTAAAGGAGCAATTTCAATTGTACCTCTCTCAATTAATCGAGCCGTTTGCTCTGTACCCAGTACTGTATGTAAGCCATCATATAGTGGTCTTAAATAAGGATCTACCTTTTCTTTCAGGTCACCTGGTAAGAATCCTAGTGATTCACCTGCTTCGACTGCTGGGCGCGTTAATACGATGCGTTTAACTTGTCCTAGACGCAATGCTCTTGCTGCCATTACAACGGCTAAGAACGTCTTCCCTGTCCCTGCAGGACCTATACCGAAAACTAAGTCATTTTTTTTAATATTATTAATATAAACTCTTTGGCCCATTGTTTTTGCTCTTATTATTTTACCATTACTATCTTTAGTAATTTCTTCGTCATATAAATTAATAAGCTGATCTATTGTGCCTTTTTCAGCCATTTTAACAGCAGCTTGAACATCATTGATTGTTATACTTGCTCCACTTTCAATCACTTTTAGTAAGTTCATTAGGACTTTTTCTGCTTTTTCAACATTTTCTAAACGTTTTCCGCGAACACTAATTTCTTGTCCTCGAGTTAAAATATCCACCTCGAGTTCATTTTCAATATATTTTATATGCTCATCTCCATTACCTAATAATGCTTGAGCTTGATCCATATTTTCGATTTGAATTAATGTAGGCATTAAATATCTCCTTTATAAGTTGAATTGTTAACACTTTAAATGTACCAAACCTTACTATAACGTGCAATCTTATGCACTTTATTTTGCATATTATTTAATTTTTCTTGTGAAGTTATCAAATGACTTACTTTTTCAAATTCACGTAATCTATTACTGTTATTTAATTTAATTTTAGGATTGATACGCATAAGCGCAATGATAAATTCTCTTTCTTCAAGCGGACTAACCTTTTCAACTAATTCACCACTTGATACGATTTCTAACATGCTATTACCTTCTATAGATTTAGTCATGTTAATTTGCTCAATTTCAAAGATGTTATATGTGTTTTTAAAAAGACCTCTTCTAATCGTTAAAAAATGTTCTTTTATTGTGTACCTTTCAAAAAGAATGTTTAAAATAATAAGAAATACCAAGACGAAAGTTATCATTATTAAGTATTTGTTACTAATAAAAAGAGGTATTAAAGCAATTAAAAACACTATAAATGAAATCAATATAGATAAAAAACTAAGCTTTTTCTTAAATACCATTTTTATCACACCTTCTTGATTCCTACTTATATTGTAAGACTAAATGGTATTTTTGTGAATAAAAAAACAGGCTGAGACAATTAATTTGTCTCAGCCTGTATCAATATATTAGCAGTAGATGACTGAATTGAATATATGATTATATTAAGCTTATTTCAACTCATTTGGTCTTTTAAGTATTTCTGACCAAATTATACCGTTAACCACTTGGTTCTCATCAACGTTTATAGCTTCATCATTAAATTTATGTTTACTGTTCAAATAAAGTTGTTTAACCATTGAACGTCTTGTTCTCTCAGAAAGTTGAGTATTCTTAATAATTTGTTCTGCCTCAACTTCAATTTGAGAAATGTTTTCTCTTTGTAAGTTTGATAAAGAATTTTTTTCATCTTCACTAAATTGTAATAGTTGTTTTATTACTTGCTCTTGTTTTTTAGGTCTATTTTTATGAATTTGCTCTTTTTTCTCATTTATATACGCATTTTCATGTTCATTAGATGTGTGTTGAGCAGTATTTTCTTTAGGTCTTTCACTTACTTTAGGTTGTTCAACGTCAATATTATATTGTTTAAGATGAGTTGCAAGTTGGTCAGCTAAATTTTTATAGTGACCTGACATACGATCAGTAGAACTCGTTTCAGCTTTTTGTTTATAAGATTCATATTTATTAACTAAATCTTGTAATTGTTGCTGAGCTTTATCTGTTTTTTCTGTTGCTTGTTTATTTACTGGATTTGGTCTTTGATTATTTTGGGGTTGTTTATTCTTTTTCTTTTTAGAGCTACCTTCAATAATTCCACTAACTACACTAAAAATCACCCAAATAACAAAGACGATAATGCCTATTTCCATTTCAAATCACCTCTCTTATTGGTTCGGTGAATTAGAATCTTGTGGCTTTGTACTCTTGTTAATTGCTTCTCTCATGCCAGTATCAGCTTCTACATTTTTTAAATTGTAGTAATCTTTAACACCTAAATTACCTGATTTAAGTGCTTCTGCCATTGCAAGTGGTACTTCTGCTTCTGATTCAACAACTTTAGAACGCATTTCTTGTACTCTTGCTTTCATTTCTTGTTCAGTTGCTACAGCCATAGCACGACGTTCTTCGGCTTTAGCTTGTGCAATGTTTTTATCTGCAAGTGCTTGTTCAGTTTGAAGATCTGCACCAATATTTTTACCGATATCTACATCAGCTATATCGATAGATAAGATTTCAAATGCTGTACCTGAATCAAGACCTTTACTTAATACAGTTTGAGAAATACTATCTGGATTTTCTAGAACTTTTGTATGGTGTTGACTTGAACCAATTGTAGAAACAATACCTTCACCAACACGAGCGATGATTGTATCTTCACCAGCACCACCAACTAAACGTTCAATGTTAGCTCTAACTGTAATTCTGGCTTTCGCTTTCACTTCAATACCGTTCATTGCAACACCTGAAATAAATGGTGTTTCAATAACTTTAGGGTTTACTGACATTTGAACTGCTTCTAAAACGTCACGGCCAGCTAAATCTATTGCTGCACCTCTTTCAAATGCTAAATTAATTTCTGCTCTTTGTGCCGCAATAATCGCATCTACGACTCTATCAACATTACCTCCAGCTAAAAAGTGAGACTCTAGTTGATTTGTTGTTAATGCTAAACCTGCTTTGTGTGCTTTAATTAATGGATTGATAACACGTCTTGGTGATACACGTCTTAAACGCATACCGACTAAAGTACCAATTCCAACTTTGACACCTGCTGCTACAGCTGAAATCCATAATCCTACTGGAACAAATGAGAATAAAATCATAAGCAGTACGATTAAAATGACAGCAATAATTATAAAGGCAATTAAACCTGATAACATATGCAATTCTCTCCTTCACTATCTTAAATTTCTCTTACAACAACTCTTGTACCTTCAACCTGTACAATCTTTACTTGTTTATCATTCTGAATAAATGTACCATCTGAAACAGCATCTATTCTTTCATCATCAACAAGGATAATGCCTGAGGGCCTTAATGCAGTGTATGTTGTACATATTTTGCCAATCAAATGACTTCTATCTTCGTGAGATGTATAGCCAGATTCTTTATTTGTAGAATCTCTAAGAATGACTTTATCAAAGAATGGTATTTTACGATTAAATCCTTTCACTAATATCACCCACTCTATCGTCGTTAAAATTAATGCTACAGCAATAATCATACCCATAACTAATATGTTCTCTCCAACTAATATAAAACTACCTATAATAGCTACAAAGCCTAGGATACCCAAAATTGCGCCAATAACAAATAATTCAATTATTACTAATAACGCTCCAATACTAAAAAGTAAAACAGAAATCAAACTTATTTCATCAATTATAACGTAACCTATAAAGAATATAAGTGTACAAATGAAACTTAAAATTCCAGCAAAATTAATATGTTCAGAATATAATTGATAAAGAGCGCCAAGAAAAATAATACAAGTCAAAATTAACGTCACTAGAGGCGAAGTTATAAAGTCGCCAATAGTTGAAATACTATGACTTGAAACAATACCTAAATTCAAATTATGTTGAATAAAAGCAAATATGTATTCATACGCTGATGTCAATAATCTCACCCCTCATTAATATTATACAATAAAACAACTACGAACTAAAACGTATACACGTATTATTTTATATATATATGTACTTAAATATTTTTAATATAAGCAAAAGAACACATAAACAAGATGTTTATGTGTTCTTCATACATTTTAAACGTTAAATTTGTTCATTATAATTAATTAATATTCATTGAGGGAGTTCAATAAACTATTAATTATTTAACTTTACGTTTACGAGCTGCTTCTGATTTCTTCTTACGCTTAACGCTTGGTTTTTCATAGAACTCACGTTTACGCACTTCTTGAATCGTACCGCTTTTTGAAACTGTACGTTTAAAGCGACGTAATGCATCTTCGATTGATTCGTTTTTACGAACTACTGTTTTAGACATCTGTATTTCCCTCCCTCCAAATATCAACAAAGCTTTATATGTCATTTACATAGTAAATAAATTACTATGTACTTTAACATTATAAAATAACTCATTTTTTAAGTCAATAATCATTTGTTATGAATATTAAAATTTAACTAATCTTTCATCTTTATTAGTTGCATGATTGACTAATTTTACAAGTTTTCCTTCATTTATAGGATAACCTGGTGTCATTACTTTAACTTTCACTATTTCACCAATTAATGTTTCATCGCCATCAAATTCAATCTTCATGTAATTATCAGCATAACCAATTAATTTCCCTTCAGATGAACCACTCTCTTCGGGAATAACTTCTAAAACAGTTTGATCAAATTTAGATGCATAGTCTTTTGCTAATTGGTTAGATAACTCAATTAGGCGATGCACACGATCATTCTTAACATCTTCATCAACTTGATCTGTCATTCGTGCAGCTGGTGTACCTGTTCTCATAGAATAAGGGAATACATGTAATTCTGAAAATTGGTGTTTCACGATAAAATCATATGTTTCTTGAAATTCTTCTTCAGTTTCACCAGGGAAACCAACAATAACATCACTTGTTACAGCTAAACCAGGTAATGCTTTATGAAGTTTCTGCAACCTTTCAGAGAAGTGTGCCATCGTATACTTTCTTCTCATACGTTTTAACACAGTATCTGATCCTGATTGTAATGGAATGTGTAAATGTCTTACTACTTTAGTAGACTTATCAATTACATCAATCACCTCATCAGTAAGTTGACTTGCTTCAATTGAAGAAATTCTAATTCTTTCAAGATTCTCAACTTGTTCCAAATCTCTAAGAAGTTGTGCTAAGTTATAGTCTTTTAAATCTTCACCATAGCCACCTGTATGAATACCAGTTAAAACGATTTCTTTATATCCTGAATTAACTAAAGTTGTTGCTTGACTCACAACTTGTTCAGGATCTCTTGATCTCATTAAGCCTCTTGCCCACGGAATGATGCAAAATGTACAGAAGTTATTACATCCTTCTTGGATTTTTAATGATGCGCGAGTTCTGTCAGTAAAATATGGTACTTCTAATTCTTCATATTTTCTGTTCTTCATAATATTACCTACACCATTAATTGGTTGTCTACTTTGCTTATATTCTTCAATATAAGAAAGTAATTTATGTCTATCTTGAGTACCTACAACTATATCAACACCAGGTATTGCCATGATTTCTGCTGGAGAAGTCTGAGCGTAACAACCCGTTACACAAACAACTGCATCTGGATTTTTACGAATAGCTCGTCTGATTACTTGTCTACTTTTTTTATCCCCAGTGTTTGTAACAGTGCATGTGTTTATAATAAACACGTCAGCATTTGTTTCAAATTCTACTCTTTCGTAATCATTTTCCTTAAATAATTGCCAAATCGCTTCAGTCTCATAGTGATTAACTTTACAACCTAAAGTATGGAACGCTACTGTAGCCAAATATATTCACCTCATTAATTCTAATTGATAGCTTAAAGCAGCTAAAGCATACAATGGAGCAGTTTCAGCCCTTAAAATTCTAGGTCCTAAACTCATCTTTACTGCATCTTTAAAAAGATGGACTTCACTTTCTGTTAAGCCGCCTTCTGGACCAAAAATAATTAAAATTTTCTGTCCATGTTTAAGATTAGAACCAATTTGATGTAATTTACTTGTTTCCCCACGTTTAGCCTCTTCTTCATAAGCTATTAATATATAATCATATTCATTCATATTATCATAAATACCTTTAAAATTCGACTTATACTTAATATCTGGAATTGTAAGCCTCATACTTTGCTCGCTTGCTTCTTTTACAATTTTTTGCCATCTTTCGAGTTTCTTATGAAGTTTCTTTTCTTCTAATTTAACAATTGATCTTTCTGATTGAACCGCAATAAAATGATGAGCACCCATCTCTGTTGCTTTTTGAATCATCCATTCGTATTTGTCACCTTTAATGAGTCCACTAGCAATTGTGACTTCAACAGGAAGTTCAGTTTGTCTTGTTGTATCTTCAAGTGTAAGTACTTCAATACAATCATCATGATAAGCAGTTATTTCAGAAATTAGAGATTTTTTATCTTTAAAAGTTAAAATAATTTTTTGTTCCACATTCATACGCATCACATTTTTAATATGATGTATATCACCAGTATTATGTATAAAAAAACGCTGATTTAACTCAGCGTTTTCGAGTAAGAAATATCTTTGCATCATTTCTCCTACTTTCTAGCTCTTATTGAAACCCATCCATCTTCTCGTAATACTTTTTCGATAGTATAACCAGTTTCTTTTAGTTTTTCAATAATTTCATCAGATTTTTCTTCTATAATTCCAGAAGTAATAAAGTAACCATTATCGTTTAGCCTTGTATAACTATCCTCAATCATTAAATCAATGATATGTGCCAAAATATTTGCAATAATCACATCATACTGTTCAGTTTCTTCAGTCAATAAATTACCTGTATCAGCTAATATATCTTGCTCACAATTATTTTTCTCGAAGTTTTCCTTAGCAACTTTAATAGCTAAATCATCTAAATCTACAGCTTTTATTGATTTGACACCAAGCAAATGACAAGCAATACTTAAAATACCTGAACCAGTACCAACATCAATAACTTTATGGTTTGGGTTCACAACTTCTTCTATATGCTTCAGACACATGCTTGTTGTTGGATGGTCACCAGTTCCAAATGCCATTCCGGGATCAAGTTTTATACATAAATCATCATCTTGGTTATCATATTCTTCTTCTTCCCAACTTGGTACTATAGCAAATCTCTCAGAAGCTTTAAATGGATGGAAATAATTTTTCCACTCATTTTCCCAATCAGATTCTTTAATTATTGTTTTAGAAAAAGAAAGAATTTCTGAATTTATTCCTTCGACATCAGCAATTGAAACTTTAATTTCTTTTTCTAAATCATCTGTAAAGACTAATTCATTAAAGTAACATTTTATCCTAATATCGTTATCAGGATAGTCGTCAGGATTCAACTCATATATTTCACCATATACATCTGCATGGTCTTTTTCTAATTCAGCTGAATCTTCAATTACTACTCCATTTGCTCCTAATTCATTTAAAAGAGCAGTAACAACTGGTTCTGCTTCTTTATTAATCATTATAGAATACTCAATCCAATTCACAGGCTATTCTCCTTTAAAAAACTTTTTGGCTCTATCTTTTAAACTAGATGGTTGTTCTGTTAAATCTTCTCCACCAATTTCAGCAAACTCACGAAGAAGTTCTTCTTGTCTTTCTGTCATTTTATCTGGAGTTACAACTTTAACAGTTACAAAATAATCACCTTTTCCATAACCATGAACATTTTGTACACCTTTTTCTCGTAGTCTAAACTGTTTACCTGTTTGAGTACCTGCAGGAACAGATAGAGATACATTACCAGTTAGTGTAGGGACCGTTATTTCATCACCAAGTGCTGCTTGTGGGAATGAAAGGTTTAGATCATAGAATATATCATCGCCTTCACGTCTGAATTTATTATGAGGTTTAACTCTAAATACTACATATAAATCACCAGCTGGACCACCATTAACACCTGGACCACCTTTGCCTGCAAGACGTATTTGTTGGTCATTATCAACGCCTTCAGGTACTTTAACTTTAATTGTAACTTTTTTGTTTTGTGTACCTTTACCATGACAATCTGAACATTTTTCTTCGAATATTTCTCCAGAACCTTCACATTCAGGACAAACTTTTTGAGTTTGCATTCTTCCAAGAATAGTATTTTGTTCTACTGTTACATGTCCTTGACCATTACAATAAGTACATGTTTTTTTCTTAGTTCCTGGTTTAGCGCCTTTACCATGACAAGTATCACATTCAACGTCTTTGCGAACTGTAATATCTTTTTCAGTACCGAATACAGCTTCTTCAAATGTTAGAGTCATACTGTATTGTAAATCATCACCTTGTCTTGGAGCGTTAGGATCTCTTCTAGCGCCACCGCCACCAAAGAATGAACCAAATATATCTTCAAATCCACCGAATCCAGAGAAGTCTTGTCCACCAAATCCTTGTGAACCACCGAAACCTTGTTGCGGTCCATTATGTCCAAAACGGTCATATTGAGCACGCTTATTTTCATCACTTAATATTTCATAAGCCTCAGATATTTCCTTGAATTTAGCGTCAGCACCTTCTTCCTGATTAATGTCAGGATGGAACTTTTTTGATAATTTTCTATAAGCTTTTTTTATTTCGTCTTTAGAAGCATCTTTAGATACACCTAGCACTTCATAATAATCTCTTTTTGCCAATATAATCTCTCCTTTACACACTGATTTATAATACGGATATGCATTAAAAAAGTCAAAGCCAATCACATTGACTTTGACTTTTTAATAATGAGTATTATTTTTTATCGTCTTCGTTAACTTCTGTATAATCAGCATCAACTACGTCGTCATCGTTTGAAGTAGATTGGCCTTCAGCTGATTCAGCACCTTGTTGTGCTTGAGCAGCTTGTTCATACATTTTTACTGATAATTGTTGAACGATTTCTTGAAGCGCATCTTTTTTAGTTCTGATGTCTTCTATATCAGTGCCTTCTAATGCTTTTTTCAATTCTTCTTTAGCATCTTCAGCTTTAGCTTTTTCGCTTTCATCAACATTATCACCAAGGTCAGTTAATGTTTTTTCAACAGTAAATACCATTTGGTCTGCTTCGTTTCTTACATCTATTTCTTCACGACGTTTTTTGTCTTCTTCAGCATTTTTTTCTGCATCTTGTACCATACGATCGATTTCTTCATCAGATAATGATGAACTTGATTCGATTGTAATTTTTTGTTCTTTGTTTGTTCCTAAATCTTTAGCTGTAACATTTACGATACCATTTTTATCGATATCAAATGATACTTCAATTTGAGGTACGCCACGTGGTGCTGGTGGAATATCAGTTAATTGGAATCTACCAAGTGTTTTGTTATCTGCTGCTAATTGACGTTCACCTTGTAACACGTGAATATCTACTGCTGGTTGATTATCAGCTGCTGTAGAGAACACTTGTGATTTAGATGTTGGAATTGTTGTATTTCTTTCAATTAATACTGTAGATACGCCACCCATAGTTTCAATACCTAAAGACAATGGTGTAACATCAAGTAATACTACATCTTTAACATCACCAGTGATAACGCCACCTTGAATAGCTGCACCCATTGCTACAACTTCATCAGGGTTAACACCTTTGTTTGGTTCTTTACCAATTTCTTTTTTGATCGCTTCTTGTACAGCTGGGATACGAGTTGATCCACCAACTAAAATTACTTCGTCAATTTCAGAATTAGATAAACCAGCATCTTTCATAGCTTGTTTAGTTGGACCCATAGTTCTTTCAACTAATTCACTTGTTAATGATTCAAATTTAGCTCTTGATAAAGTAGTTTCTAAGTGTAATGGTCCATTTGCTCCACCTGAAATGAATGGTAATGAAATTTGTGTTGAAGATACACCTGATAAATCTTTTTTAGCTTTTTCAGCTGCGTCTTTAAGACGTTGTACTGCCATTTTATCTTGTGATAAATCTATACCATTTTCTTTTTTAAATTCTTCAACTAAGTGTTTAATGATAACATCATCAAAGTCGTCCCCACCTAGTTTATTGTCACCCGCTGTAGCTAATACTTCAAATACACCGTCACCTAATTCAAGGATAGATACGTCGAAAGTACCGCCACCAAGGTCAAATACTAATACTTTTTGATCAGTTTCAGTTTTATCTAAACCGTATGCTAATGCAGCTGCAGTAGGTTCGTTAATGATACGTTCTACTTCTAAACCAGCAATTTTACCAGCATCTTTAGTAGCTTGACGTTCAGAGTCATTGAAATATGCAGGAACAGTGATTACTGCTTTAGAAACACTTTCTCCTAAATAGCTTTCTGCAGTTGATTTTAAGTTTTGTAAAATCATTGCTGAAATTTCTTGTGGTGTATACTCTTTATCTTCTACTTTTTCTTTATAATCAGTACCCATATGACGTTTAACTGATTGAATCGTGTTAGGGTTTGTTACTGCTTGACGTTTAGCAACTTCACCAACTTGTGTTTCTCCATCTTTAAATGCTACTACTGATGGTGTTGTTCTGTTACCTTCTGGGTTTTGAATTACTTTAGGTTCTCCACCTTCTAATACTGATACTACTGAATTTGTTGTACCTAAGTCTATACCTATTACTTTACTCATAATAATTATTCCTCCAATTTATAGTTACGTTTGAATTAAATTATTTATTCGTTCACTTTAACCATTGCTGGTCGTAGAACGCGGTCTTTTAATTTATAACCTCTTTGTAGTTCTTCAGTTACGACACCTGATTCGAAATCAGGATTACTATCTTGCATTACTGCTTGATGTATATTTGGATCGAATTGTTTATTATACGATTCTATTTCTTCTAATCCATTATCTTTCAATGATCTTAGTAAATCGTTATAAACCATATCAACACCCTTTTTGAATGTTAAAAAGTCTTCAGATTCGCCTTCTTGTTGTAAAGCGCGATCCATGTTATCTAAAGCAGGTAATACATCAGTAAGCACTCTTTGTGCTTGATAGTCTTTCATGATACTAGATTCTTGTTTCATTCTACGTTTATAATTTTCAAATTCCGCATATAAACGTAAGTATTTTTCTTCTTCTTCATCAGCTTTTTGTTTTAATTGTTCGAGTTCAGCTTCCGGAATTTCGACTAACTTTTCTTCTTCAACCTCTTCTACATCTTCTACTGAATCATAAGTATTTGCTTCTGCTTCTTCAGTAGCGACAGATTGAGCTTGATCATTTGTTTCGTCGAATTGTTCATTTTGCTTTTCTTCCGTCATTTCATGCCCTCCATATTTTCTTATTTAAAAATGATTCAGTAATTGAATCACTTTGTTATAATGCATAGCAGTTGGACCGATAACGGCTAAATGACCGCTTATATCTCCAGAAATTTCATAATTTGTACTTACAATCGATATACCATGTAAGTCTTTATTAATTTCTTGTCCAATATTGACACTTATTGAATCATTAGTCGTTTCATTTAAAAATTGAGCAATGCGTTCTGATTCAAGATATTTTAATATAGATTGAATCATCGTTATATTCGTAACATCCATTGCCTCAATCAGGTGCATCTTTCCACCTAGAAACATTTCTTCACTTTGATTATTAATTTGAGTTAATAATGCATGTTTAAACTTCTTGATAAAGTTGTGATCTATGAATGACAACGTTAATGATTCTAACGTGTTTATCATTGTAGATAAAGTATTTTGCTTAAAATGTTGATTTAAAAAGTTCATTAGTTTCTCTATTTGTTGCTGATTCAAAGATTCTAATACTTGAACATGAATTTTCTCAACATATCCATCAGTAAATACAATGACACTCATTAGATGAGTAGGGTTGACTCTAACAAAATGAATTTCAAATATATATCTTGAAAATTTATTTGGTCCAAGTACAACAGTCGTATAATGTGAACGATTTGATATTTCTAAAGCTAACCATTTGAGCATAGCATTTACATCGTATTGGTTTTCATCATGGAATTGATTAAACCAATTTGCGCTTTTCTTACTTTGTGACTTAGACTTTAGTAATTGATCTACATAATGTCTAATTCCACTTTCAGAAGGAATACGCCCAGATGATGTATGTGTCTTTTCTAACAAATCTAAATCTTCAAGTTGCTTCATTTCATTTCTAACTGTTGCTGGACTTATAGGCAATTGATGCCTTTCGATAATCGACTTAGAACCTATTGGTTGTCCTAACTCAACATAATCCTCAACAATCACATTTAATATTTGTAATTGTCTCTCAGTAATCATGTCATCACCTCGATTAGCACTCTCTCTTATCAAGTGCTAATTACAATTTATCAAATTGGTCAAAGAAAGTCAACGTTAAAGCATTCGATTTTTCAAAACTTTTTTCAAAATAATAATTAACTTAACAAAAATCTCTCAAACACTTCATTACCAATGTTTTGACCCCTATTACTCAAACGTAAATAATCATTTTCATCTATTAATAATTCTCTTGAAGTTAATTCATTAACATGATCACCGAACACATCTTCTATTGATCTTTTGAATTTATTTTTAAATTTAGACTTGGAAACACCTTCAGTCATTCTAAGACCAAGAAACATTTCCTCTTCCATTTGTTCTTTAATAGATACATCGCTACTTTGTAATTTAGGCATTTCATTATGATTAATCTTTTTAATGTATTGATTAACGGGGTTAATGTTTCCATATCGAACCCCTTTTATATAGCCATGCGCACCTGCACCAAATCCGTAATATTCTTCGTTTTTCCAATAAACCATATTATGTAGGGATTCATGTCCAGACTTTGAAAAGTTTGAGATTTCATATTGATTTAAATTTGAATTTTTCATTTTTTCCTTTAAATGCTGATACATCTCTTCCCCTAAATCTTCATTTGGTAATTTTAATTTACCTTTTCTATATAAATTATAAAATTGAGTTTTTGGTTCAAGTATAAGTGCATAGCTTGAGATATGATCAACATCTAGCGCTAATGCTTTGTTTAGTGAGTCATCAAATTGTTTTAATGTTTGTCCTGGCAAATGAAACATTAAGTCAAGACTAACAGAATCAATTTGATGCTTTCTAGATAAGTTGACTGCTTTTTCAATATCTCCACTATGATGTGTTCTTCCTAACACTTTAAGCAATTCATCGTCAAATGTTTGAACACCTAACGACAATCTATTTACGCCATATTGTTTTAATAATTTTATTTTAGCTTCAGTCAATTCATCTGGATTAGCTTCAAAAGTATATTCTTTTGTAATTACGAACAAGTCATTAATCGCTTGAAGCAATTTTTCTAATTGTAGTTCTGATAAAGCTGTAGGTGTACCACCACCTACGAACATTGTTTCAACTATTTTATCTTCCCTAGTTGCCATTTCTTTAATCAAGCAATCTAAATATTCATCAACTGGTTGATTGGCTATATAAAACTTATTAAAATCACAATAAGTACAAATTCTCACACAGAAAGGTATATGAATATATACACTTTTAGCCATATAAACTCTCCTTTAAAAATAGAAACAGCTACATATTATGCAGCTGTTTCAAAATTAGTCTTCATCCATTTTAAGTACAGCTAAGAATGCATCTTGAGGTATTTCAACATTACCTACTGATTTCATTTTAGCTTTACCTGCTTTTTGTTTTTCAAGTAATTTACGTTTACGGCTAATATCTCCACCATAACATTTTGCTAATACATTTTTACCCATCGATTTAATATTTGTACGTGCGACTATTTTATTACCAATTGCTGCTTGAACTGGCACTTCAAATTGTTGTCTTGGGATTAATTTTTTTAATTTTTCAACTATTACTTTTCCTCTATCATATGCAAAATCTTTATGAACGATAAAACTTAATGCATCCACTTTTTCACTATTTAAAAGTATATCCATCTTAACTAATGTACTTTCTTGATATCCAATTAGTTCGTAATCAAACGAAGCATAACCTTTTGTATTAGATTTTAGCTGATCGAAGAAATCAAACACAACTTCTGATAATGGAATTTCATAAATAATATTCACTCTAATATCATCTAAATAATCCATTGTTTTAAAGTTACCACGTTTTTTCTGACACAGTTCCATAACAGCACCGACATAATCATTAGGAACCATCATTGTTGCTTTAACATATGGTTCATAAATTGTATTTATTTTTTGTGGGTCTGGAAATTGTGACGGATTATCTATTTGAACTTTTTCTCCATCTGTTAGTTCACATTCATATACAACTGAAGGAGCAGTAGCAATCAATTCAATATTAAACTCTCTCTCAATTCTCTCTTGAATGATTTCCATATGCAATAATCCTAAAAATCCAGTTCTAAAACCAAATCCTAGTGCTTGCGAAGTCTCAGCTTCAAATTCTAATGAAGCATCATTAAGTTGTAATCTCTCTAACGCTTCTCTTAAATCATTATATTTACTATTATCAATCGGATATAATCCACAGAATACCATTGGATTCATTTTTTTATATCCTTGTAGTGGTTTTTCAGCAGGTCTATTCGCTAATGTTATAGTATCACCAACGTTTGAATCTCC
The DNA here is from genome assembly GCF_022386375.1 of Mammaliicoccus sp. K-M42. Classification (NCBI taxonomy): domain Bacteria; kingdom Bacillati; phylum Bacillota; class Bacilli; order Caryophanales; family Staphylococcaceae; genus Mammaliicoccus; species Mammaliicoccus sp. K-M42. Next base: position 153,899 of record NZ_JAJNIS010000001.1, read on the forward strand.
AACATTTTTAATAGATGCAACAATATAACCTACATCACCAACTGATAAATTTTGAACTGGAAGTTGTTTAGGTGTATTAATACCTACTTCTGTAACTTCAAATGTCTTCCCAGTAGACATCATTTGAATTTTATCTCCTGCTTTAACAGAACCTTCAACTACTCTAATTGAAGAAATTACGCCTCTGTATGCATCAAATGAAGAATCAAATATTAAGGCTTGTAATGGATTCTCAGGATCACCTTCAGGAGGCGGAATCATTTCTACTACTTTTTCTAAAATATCTTCAATTCCAATATTGGCTTTAGCACTAGCTAAAACGGCATCACTTGCATCTAAACCAATTACGTCTTCAATTTCTTGTTTCACACGTTCAGGCTCAGCAGCAGGCAAATCAATTTTGTTAACCACTGGTATTAATTCCAAATCGTTATCTAACGCTAAATAAACATTAGCTAAAGTTTGAGCTTCTATCCCTTGAGCAGCATCTACTACTAATATCGCACCTTCACACGCTGCCAAAGAACGTGAAACTTCATATGTAAAGTCGACATGTCCTGGTGTGTCTATTAAGTGTAAAATATATGTTTCCCCATCTTTTGCTGTATAGTTCAATCGAACAGCATTAAGTTTAATCGTAATACCACGTTCTCTTTCAAGATCCATAGAATCAAGCAATTGTGCTTTCATGTCTCTTGTCTCTACAGTTTTAGTATTTTCCAATATTCTATCTGCTAACGTTGATTTACCATGGTCAATGTGAGCAATAATTGAAAAGTTTCTAATTTTATTTTGGCGCTCTAGGCGTTTAGTTCTGTCCATTTGAACTCCAACTTTCTCGTTAATTTTACATCTCTTAAATGTAAGTCGCATCTTTGATATGATACCGTCTTTATGAAATAAATGCAAACGTATTACCAAACTAACAATAAAGTGGTATGCTTTATAAGGAATGTGCAAATAATGATTGCACTTATGTCCTACATTTGATAAAATATTTTTTGTTGCAATCAAATAATTTTTGATCACGGACAACATACTTAGGAGGTGACTCTCATGCCAAACATTAAATCTGCAATTAAACGTGTTTCTGTAACAGAAAAGAAAGACGCTGCAAACATATCACAAAAAAATGATATGCGTTCAGCTGTAAAAGCTGCTAGAACTGCTATCGAAAATAATGCTGATAACAAAGGTGAATTAGTTTCATTAGCTGTTAAAAAAATTGATAAAGCTTCTAAAAAGAACTTAATCCATTCAAATAAAGCTGATAGAATTAAATCAAGCTTAATGTCTAAAGCTAACTAATTATTAAAGCTACAGAATTTTCTGTAGCTTTTTTATTTTTATATTTTTAAGATGAATAGTTCTAAAATAAGCACTTTATCCATATATGAAGATTTTAAATCATAGTCTGTTTCTGCACATACATCAATTGTTGCTAACAATCTTTCCAAAGATAATTTCCTCACTATACGAAGTGCAAGTTTAACTCTATATGGATGAACGCCTATTGTTTTAGCTATTTGTTGTTCACTATAATGCTTACTAGCTAATATTTTACATTGATAATATAACCTATAATTACTTGTTATCAATGCTAATAGTTTAATAGGCTCTTCTTTCATATTAATTAAATCTTTCAATAAGTTTATAGACTTCTCTTTCTGCCCTTTTTGTATATATTCTGTAAGTAAAAATACGTTTTGCTCTAACGAACGACTCACAATATCTTTTACATCTTGTTTATTTATTACCGCTTCATCGCCTATAAATAATACTAATTTATCAAGTTCAGCTTTTATTATATTAAACTGTATACCTGTAAGCTCTAAGAACGCTACTAATGCATCTTCTTTAATATCTTTGTATTGTTCATTTAAATAAGACTTAATCCACTGTTTTATTTCTTGCTCTGTCATTTGATCAATTTTATTTAATCTAGCATTTTTCTTAACAGATTTGACTAACTTTTTCCTTTCATCTAACTTTTCATTGAATACATCAAAAACAACTAATGTTTCCCCGTCATATTGCTCAATAAAACCAATCAATTGATCAACATTTTGATTAATATTATTTGTTACTTTTTCTCCTGTAAAAAGGTATGCATTCTTAATATGTACTACTTTCTTATCTGAGAGGAATGGTAAAGTTAATGCTTCTTCAATTGCGCTCGAAATGGATGTCTCATATAAATCATATTTTACATAGTTGAACTCATCGCGTTCTCCATCTAAATATTGATTGATAATTTCGTCAGATTTTTTCTCTATTAGTGCATCTACTGCACCATAATTCAACACAATATTATCTTCCAAAATAAGTCTCCCTCTCTTATAAAGTTCTAATTAAGTATAGCATTTTTAAGTTTATTATCATATAATGAATGTAAGTATAGGAGGGAGTCATATGAACAGATTTGAAGGTGAAAATACTCAAGGGCGTAACAATGACGTTAAAGACTCTGGAATGGGATTTTTAGTTGGTTTCTTATTCTTGGCTGCAATTTATATAATTGCTCAAGTATTTAGTTTACTTCCAAATTAAGATTTACATAATAAGACCATTTTTATAAAGCGTACAAAAATTCAATGATTTTTGTACGCTTTTTTATTATACTCATTTAATCCATTATTGACTCTAATACTATTTTCTTCGATTACAAAGTTTATCACTCCATAATCTTGTGTATTAAAGACTTTACATTTATTTCCTTCAAGCTTTTTTACTATTTTCTGGCTTGGCAATCCATATCTATTGTTACGACCTGAACTAATGACACATAATTTAGGGTTTACTTTATATAAAAATTCACCACTTGTACTAGTTGAACTACCATGATGACCTACTTTTAAAAGATCATAGTTTTGTTTTAAATCACTTATTATAATATGTTCTACTCTTTCTGTTGCATCCCCTGTTGCTAGTATTTTTTTATTGTATGCTTTTATTTCTGTAACAATAGAAGTATCATTTTTATCTTCATGATTTTCACTATCATTATTATATAATTGATAAATAGATTCACCAATTTTTAATTTATTGATATTTCTACTATCTATTATATTTGTGTTAGTATTAGCAACTTCACTTATTAATAACTTTAAATATGGACTATCCCACGTCTTTTGATTGATAACTAAATTTTTAATTTCAACTTTCTTTATCAAATTGCTCAATTCACCCATATGGTCAGCATGAGGATGCGAAATGATTAAATAATCAATTCGATTATAGCCATTCTCATGTAATTCCGGGACCAGCACTGAATCAGTATAAGTAAATTCTTTATTCCTAATTTGCCATTTTTTCTTCTTTCTCTTATCTTTGCCTCCTGTATCAATCATAACTACTTTATCTACATCTTGATGATAAGCAATCATTGCGTCTCCTTGACCTATATCTAAAAACTTCAAAATCACCCTATCATAATTCGGTCTTATGGATATAGCTAAAATTAATATTGAAAATATAGTTATTGATTTAACGATATGTTTTTTAAGCACTAAAATTGAAATTGATACTACAACTATAAATATTAAAAAATATAAAAATCCATCTAGATTTCTAACAACTAAATCATTGATTGGTATATTATTTATTTTCTCAATTAAGTCAATTGTTTTACTTAGTAAGGTTTCAATAACATCACTCAATAAAAATGGTACTTTTTTAAATATGATAAATATGATTAAAAATGTCATTACGAGAGGAAATATTATTAGCTCAAAAAGTGGAATAAAAATAAAATTACTTATAAAACCGAGCCATTGAAAAGTATTAAAGTGGAGAATCAAAATAATAAATGGGGATAATTGCGATATTATATTTATGGTGAATATTTTATAGAAGGTTGTAAATGTTTTAATAATTGGAATACATAATAGGATAAATGTGGAAATAATATAAGATAATTGGAAGCCAATGTCAAATATGACATAAGGATTATAAAGGGTATATAAAATGAATGTAATAGATAAAATTTGCAATGAATCAATATTCGTAATTCTTTTAATAACCATATATACCATAACGACACCAACAGCTCTTAAGACGCTAGGACTTAAACCTGTCAAAATGGCGTATAACGGCAATGCTATAAAAATAATCAACTCCGCATGGTTGTATTTCACATTAATTCTTAGTAAAAATCGAAATAAAAATACATTGACTAATGCAACATGAGAACCACTAACAGCATACAAATGATAAATTCCTAAATTTTTTAATTGTTCTATTCTTTCAGATGATAAATAACGTGTTTCACCTAAAGTTAAGGCGATAATATCATCTATATTTTTTACGTCTAGTTTTTTAAGATTTTGTATTAACCTCTCTCTGTAAAGTTGTCCCTTCTCAATAACATTTAAATAACGCTTTTTACAACTTCCTACTGAAAAATTTTTCAGTTTTAATACTCCGTCTATTTCATGCTCTAGCAAATATTCGTTATAATTAAACTTTAAATTGTTAGTGTTAGGCAACGTGATTGTTTTGTTATAAGTAATGATGCAATTCTTCATAAATGGCATTGTGTTTAAAAGCTTATTTTTTTCATGTTCATTTTTCAATTTGTAAAACACTTTATATGATTTACCATTTATATCGCCATTAGCTTGAAATAAATCTCCATCTATAAGCACTTTATCTCCAAATTCTATTACGTTAGTGTAACTTTTATGATCAATAGGAATATTAAAAGAATCAATTTGAGGTAATAATAACTTTGGATATGTTAAATAGCCCATGAAGATAAACGATAAACTCATTATCATTATTTTAAACGAGTGGAGCTTAATAAAACAGCTTAACGAAATGATAATGAGTATGGATAATCCTACATATAAATTTAGATGAAAAATATAGCCACATAATAAATAAAGTGCAAAATAAAACCACATATATTTATTCAACCATTAATTCAAATATTTAATAATATCTTGTGGATGAAAATCAATTTTTTCATAATGTACACCTGACTGTTCTAATAACTGAATTGCATATGTATGATTATGATAATCTTCAGCATAATAAATTTGTTTAATACCTGCTTGAATTATTGTCTTAGTACAATTTAAACATGGAAAGTGTGTAACATATATTGTTGCGCCTTCTGTAGAAACACCGAGTTTAGCACATTGAATAATAGCATTCATTTCAGCATGTATTGTTCTAATACAGTGACCATCTACCACTAAACAACCATTATCGATACAATGTTCTTCTCCAGAAACTGATCCATTATAGCCACCAGCAATTACTCTATTATCTTTCACGATTGTAGCGCCAACCGATAGTCTTTCACATGTTGATCTTAATGATAAGAGATGACTTTGAGCCATAAAATATTCTTTCCATTGTATTCTTTCCATTCCATATCGACCTACCTTTCATATAACCTTATTGTAATTATTTAAAAGTGTAATTGCAATTTCAATCTAATACAATATATTCCTTTAATGATTCAACTGTTTTTTCTCCAAAACCTTTAACTTTTTTTAAATCTTCAATAGTCTTAAACTCGCCTTTTGTTTCCCTATATTGTACGATTGCTTCTGCTTTATTAGGACCAATATCTGGTAATTTTTCTATTTCTGCTTTATCACCTGTATTTATATTAACTTCTATCTTGTTTTCTGTGGGCTGATTTAACATTGCACTAGAAACATGTTCTCCTTGTGATGGCACATAAATATACATTTGGTCCTTTAATTTCTCAGATAAGTTTATTTTTGTAATATCTGCGTTGCCTTTTATTTGTGCTTTCTTTAATACATCATCCACTCTATCTGATGTTTTCATGTTATATGTATTCGGAAAATTGACTGCACCTTTCACATCTACAATGACATTTTTATTTGCTTTTTCTTCTGGTGATGACTTTGCTAACTCTTGTTTATCTTTGTTCTCAATGGATGTTTCAATCGTCTCACGATGAATTGAACGATCTTCCATATTCATTTGTTCTGAGTCTGGCTCAATAAATAAAAATTTAAATACAACAAATAATAAAATTACGCCTATTAAAACGAAATGATAATTGTTACGTATCCAATCTTTTATTTTTATAACATTATTCAAAAAAACACCTCCTACTTTATTAAACGTAAGAGGTGTAAATGATTACTTATTTTTGCGCAACAATAAAATGTCTATCGCCATCTTCATTGTAATCATCGATATTAAAATCTGTAAAAACGTTCTTCACTTCAAAACCAGCAAATTCTAAAAGTTGTTTATATAATGGTATTTCAAATGTTATTTGATAATGTTCTTCATCAAATCTTTCGTATAAACCATCTTCTCTTTCAGCAAAAAATGACATTTGATGATATACACTATTCGGTTCTTCGCCTGCAATTGCTTGCCAAGTTAAAGTTAAGTGTTCTGATTCATCAATATAGTTACAATTATTAAACTGGTGATTCATTTTATGAATTGAATGAACATCAAAAATTAGTAAACCATCTTTCTTTAAGTAATTGTTTATATAGTTAAATACTTGAAGAACATCTTCCGGATCAGTAACATAGTTTAAACTATCACAAAATATCGTAATGACATCATAATTTTTGGGTAAATCTAAATCTCTCATATCTTGGCAATACCAATCAATATTTGGATTTCGACTTTCAGCTATTTCTAACATTTCAGCACTTAAATCAAGGCCACTAACATTACCAAAGTCTAAAAGTTTAGTAGTTAGTCTCCCAGTGCCACAACCAATATCTAAAATTTCATTATCATTACTTTTTAAAAAATGACCGACTATTTCTTTCCATTTGTCATATGGCTGATCATCAGTTAATAAGTCATAATAATTGCTCATACGATTGTATGCCATTAATTAGCAACCTCATCTAAAGTAATGAATGGTGGTGCATCTTTATATAATCTTTCTAAATTATAATAATCACGTTCTTCTCTATGGAAAACATGAACAACTACATCACCTAAGTCGATTAATATCCATCTTGCTTCGTTAAAACCTTCTAATCTTTTTACATTTATGTCATTAATTTCAGCTTCATCTTTAACATTTCTAGCGATAGCTTGAACTTGCTTATCACTATTACCATGACAAATAACAAAATAATCCGAAATGTCACTTATACCTTGCATATTAATTGCTATAATATCTTCAGCACGCTTATCATCACATGCTAATATACTTTGTTTCATTAATTCATTCGAATTCATTTAACCATTCCTTTATTGTTCTGAATGCAAATTATAATAATTCAAACATTCAATAGTTTTTAAGTGTACTGTTTTATCTTTATTAATTAAATGTAAGACAGTACGTTTTGAAATTTCATAAACAGCTTTATCTAAGCTACGTTCTTTGAATACGATATCTCTAATTTCTTCAACACCCGGTGTAGTTCTTTTAGGCTCGATATAATCAGCGATAAAAATAATTTTTTCAGTCTTGTTCATTTGAGCTCTACCTGTTGTATGACTATATATAGCATAATAAATTTCTTCATCATCTATATCATATAGATCTTTAAGACGAGCTGCAGCAACTGGTCCATGTAATATCTCTGATCCATAGCTTAATAAATCATGCCCTAAATCATATTGAGTCACACTTTGATATAAATCTGAAAGCTCTTCATATTTACATAAATCATGCAAAATACCTGCTAATTCAACTTTTTTAGAGTCACCATCAAAAATTTCTGCTATTTTTTTTCCTGTTTCTGCTACTCTAATTGAATGATTATATCTTTTTGAAGGCAAAGTTTCTTCTACTAACTTTACTGCTTTTTTAATTTTCATACAATCGTCCCCTTTTGATATATGTTTCAATTCTTGGTGTAACCAACATCTTTATAGATTGACGATTTTTAGATCGATTACGAATGTCTGTTGAACTTATATCTATTCTAGGTATGTGTAAAGCTAACATACCTTCATGAACATCTTGGGTATCGACTTCTCTATTAACAACTACAAAAGTTAACATATTTTTCAATTCCTCTATGTTTTTCCATTTATTCAAATTTTCATATTGATCGGAACCAATAACAAAATAAATTTGATAATTAGGATATTCACTTTGAAATTCTTTTATTGTATCAAATGTATAACTTGTACCTTTTCTATCAATTTCTCTTTTATCAACTACACCAAATTGTAAATCTTCAATCGCTAATTCTAACATATTTACACGTTCAGATTCTATAAGATAAGCATCATTATGTTCTTTAAGTGGAGACTGATAACTAGGTAAAAATATAAATTCATCTGGTTGAATAAAATGATATGATTCACTCGCGACTAACATATGACCAATGTGAATAGGGTTAAATTGGCCACCATATATCACTAATTTTTCCATAAAAATTAAGGCAGTTCTATTTTTTTGTTTTCGTTAGATTCTTTATATATAACAATGATATTTCCAATAAGTTGTACGAGTTCACCATTAGTCTGTTTTGCAAGAGTCGCCGCTATTTCTTTATGATCATCCATATTATTTTGTAAAATATGCACTTTAATTAATTCTCTTTTTTCTAATGCTTCTTTCACTTGTTCTATCATATTTTCATTTAATCCACCCTTACCTATTTGAAAAATCGGGTCTAAATGATGTGCTTCTTTTCTTAAATATCTCTTTTGTTTACCAGTTAACATAATTATCTCCTTTTTAATTCGTTTTTTACTTTATTTTTCATTTCTTCAATAACTGCTTCTTTGCCAGTCCATATTTTAAAGCTTTCAGCACCTTGATATACAAACATATCCAACCCATTGTATATTGCTAAACCTCTTTTTTCACAAGCTTGTAAAAAAGGTGTTTTATTTGGGATATAAATAATATCACATACTAAAGTATTTTTATTTATATTTTCTATTGGAATAATGAGTTCACTGCTACTTTCATTCATCCCAACAGGTGTTGTATTTATAATAATATCAAATGTATTTAGTATATCCTTAACGTCTGTTAAGCTCATAGCTTCTACATCTAGTTTCCAGTTATCAAACCTAGTTATACTACGATTAGCAACAGTAATTTTATTATTGGTAAATTTCATCATTTCTGACACAATGCCTTTACTAGCACCACCAGCACCGAGCACTAAAATATTATCATTATCTATTGAGCCATGCTTGTCTATTAAGCCTTTAACAAAGCCAATACCATCAGTATTATAACCTATCCACTTATCATCTTTCACTAAAACTGTATTTACTGCTCCTATATGCTCTGCACTTGGAGATATTTCATCTAAATACGGAATAATTGATTCTTTATGTGGAATCGTAATATTAAAGCCATTTAATTCATTTTCTTTAATAATTTCTTTAATGTACTGAAAGTCTTGAGGTGATACGTCCAAAGCGCTATATTGATCATTTCTACCTAAAGCATTAAAATTAGCTACATGCATAATAGGTGAAAGAGAATGGCTTATAGGATGACCAATAACTCCAAATTTCATTTAAATCACCTCTTATAAAATTGATGTTCTCAATGTAACTTCCACTTCTTCAGGTGCAATTACATGTACTTCAGCACCAGCATCAACAGTCACAAATCCTAAACCAGAAATCATAATATCTTGTCTTTCAAATTCAGTTGTAACTTCAGTTTTCTTTAAACGGTCAAAATCAAAGTTTGTAGGATCATATGGTGGCTTTAGAATTTCACCAATTTGACGATTCCATAAATCATCAGCATTTGCTAACTTTGTTCTATGAATATTTAAATCATTAGAAACGAAACATGTTAAAGAACGTCTGCCACCACTTACATAATCCACTCTAACTAATCCACCTAAGAATAAACTTTGTTCTTCATTTAATTGATAAACTTTTGGTTTTATTTCTTTTTTAGGCATTACAACTTTTAACTCTTTGTCCGTTACATAATGTGTCATTTGATGACTTTGAATAATACCTGGTGTATCAAACATATAAGAGTCATCATCTAGAGGGATATCTATCATATCTAAAGTTGTTCCAGGGAAATGACTTGTTGTAATGACTTCTTTCTCACCAACACTTTTCTCAATTAATTTATTAATTAATGTTGATTTCCCGACATTGGTTGTACCTACAACGTACACATCTTTACCGTCACGAACTTTTTCAATTATATCTAGTAAGTCATCAATTCCTTGATTTTTATATGCAGATATTAAAACTACTTCATCAGGATTTAAGCCGTAATCTTTTGCTCTACTTCTAAGCCATATTTCTACTCTTCTTTTATTAATTGCTTTAGGTAAAATATCCATTTTATTTGCTACTAGGACAACTTTTTTCTTACCTACTATATCTTTTAAACGATGTATCATTGATCCTTCTAAATCAAATACATCAACTACATTAACAATCAAACCATCTTCGTTATGGAGTGATTTCAGCATATTTAAAAAGTCTTCACTTGTTAAATCAACATCTTGAACTTCATTATAGTTTTTAAGTCTAAAACATCTTTTACAAATGACATCTTCTTTACTCAAACTAGATTGTGGAACATAACCTGCTTCTTTCGGATTATCAGATTGAAGTGTTGCACCACAACCAATACATTTAGCTATTTCTGTCAAATTTATTCCTCCCAATTAATTAAACCTTTTCTCTTGAAATAGTTTAGGAATCTTCTCTCAATTAAGCGATTGAATTTTGTAACTAAACCATCTGTTTTTTTCACTGGTACTACCATTATTGTATAAAGTCCATTTCTATTACCGCCAAAGACGTCAGTTAACATTTGATCACCTATCACAACGACTTCAGATTTATTAACGTCCATTAAATTCGAAGCTTGTCTAAATGCTTTACCTCTTGGTTTGCGTGCTTTGAAAATATAATCAATGTTTAACGTCGATGAAAATGATGCGACACGTTCTTGATTATTATTTGATACAATCGTTACGGTAATATTTTGTTCTTTCATCTCTTCAAACCATGTTCGTACTTCATCAGTTGGATCTTTAACATCCCAACCAACTAAAGTATTATCTAAATCTGTAATGATTGCTTTTATATTTTTTGATTTTAAATGTTCAGGCTTAATATCAAAAATAGACTGAACATATTCATTTGGCAAAAAGTATTTAGTAAAAATTCCCATTATTACACCTCAATATTATTCTTATTTTAACATAAATTAAAAGGACATTCCTTTTAGTTGAATACAAAATAAAAGTGTTGCAAATCGAATTAGATTCGCAACACTAAATATTATTCAGTAATTTCACGGTCAGATTCTTTTTCAACATCTGTATTCGCAAAAATCACAAAACCAACAAGTGCTGTAGCAATGACAGCGATAGCCATTAATATTAACATGATACTGCCTCCTTATGCCACTCTATTTAATAATAATTTTACAATTTTACTGGAATTCACGCAAGCTACTTTTAAGAATTCTTCAAAAGTAACATCTGATTCTTTATCTGCTAAGTCTGAAACTGCTCTTGTAACAATGATAGGTACGTTAAATTGGTGACACGTTTGTGCTATAGCGCCAGCTTCCATTTCAACGACGCTTGATGTAGGAAAGTTAGATTTGATTTCTTTACGCTGTTCAAACGATCCAATAAAACTATCACCAGTTGCAACTTCTCCAACAATACCATTTAAGTTCAGATTCTCTATAGATGACTTCGCAAGAGATATCAATTCTTCTTTTGTTTCATAATATTCTGGCATACTTGGAACTTGTCCAAATTTATAACCAAATGCAGTCGCATTAACATCATGATAATAAACTTTATTACTGATGATTATATCTCCAATATTTAATTGATTGTCTACTGATCCAGCTGACCCCGTATTAATAACAAGTTCTGGATTGAATTCATCAATTAATAATGTAGCTGTAATAGCAGCATTGACTTTACCAATTCCACTTTGTGCAAGTATAATTTCTTTGCCCTCTAATTGGCCTCTATAAAAAATAACATGTGCTTTTTGGATTGTTTCTATATTTTCAATAGATGACTTTAAAATTTCAACTTCTTCTTCCATTGCTCCAATTATACCAATCATGCTTATCACTCCATCATTTTCATTCTTATTTATATTAACATAATTAGCATACTTTGAAACATGTTTTTAGTTATTCCATAAATCTTGTAATCCTTGTAATGATAATATGCCAGCAATTAATGTAGTTAAGACGGCAATGATACCAATTATAATCATCCAAGCTGGATGTTTATAATCACCAACAATACTTTTCTTTCTAGATGCTATAAGAATTGTTCCTAATGTGATTGGTAATATTAGTCCATTTAATGCTCCCGCAATGATTAGTAATTTTACTGGTTTACCTATTGTTAAGAAGACAATAGATGAAACGACAATAAATATAATTATAACTAAATTTCTATGATTTTTAATAGATGGATGTAATGATTGGATAAAAGTTGTACTTGTATATGCACAACCAATTACTGACGACAGTGCTGCTGCAAACAAAACAACTCCAAACACTTGTTTACCGACTGGACCAAGTACATGTTCAAATACTGACGCAGGCGGATTATCTGGATTTAAAGTAAAACCAGTTATTACTACACCAAGAACAGCTAAGAATAAAAATACGCGCATAACACCTGTTGTTAAGATTCCTGATATTGCTGCTCTATTAACAAATGGTATGTAATGTTTTCCAGTGATACCTGCTTCAAGTAATCTGTGTGCACCTGCAAATGTGATATAACCCCCAACTGTTCCACCCACAAGTGTAATAATTGGTACAATCAGCTTATTTATATCGTCTGGTGCAACCATTTTTTGTGCTGCTTCAACTACTGGTGGTTTTGTTAAAACCATTACATATGCAACTATTGCGATCATCAGTACACCTAAAATTTGTGTAATAATATCTACAACTTTTTGTGCGTTTCTAACTATAAATATTAGAATTGCTAATACACCGGTAATTCCGGCACCTATTCTAACGTCTATCCCAAATATAGCATTTAAACCGAGTCCTGCACCAGCTACATTACCAATATTAAAAGCTAAGCCTCCTATAGCAATTAAAATAGCAATAACTGTTCCTAACCCTTTAAACACGTCATTCGCTATATCTTGCCCACCTTTACCAGCAACCGTGATCACGCGCCATATATTAATTTGAGCACCAATGTCAATTAATATGGATGCGAGAATAGCGAATGCAAAACTCGCCATAAATTGTTCAGTGAATACTGCAGTCTGCGTTAAAAATGCTGGACCGATAGAAGAAGTAGCCATTAAGAAAACAGCACCCCATAAAATTCTTCTATGTTTATTTGTGTATTCAAACGGTTTGTTTAAATCCTCATACCCTTTATTCTGTTTCATAAATTGACCTCCTAGTTCATTGCACTAATTTGTATACTTTCAGATTTAAATTGATTCACAATTTCTTTAACAAAGTCTAGTGCATGTTGGCCATCGCCATGTACACAAATAGTGTCCGCTTCAATCGATATTTCATTGCCATTTATCGTTTTAACTTTAGATTCTTTAACCATTTTAATCACTTGTGCAACAGCCTTTTCAGTATCTTTAATGAGTGCACCTTCTTTTTTACGAGAAACAAGTTGTCCATTATCTTCATAAGCTCTATCAGCAAAAACTTCGCTTTTATAAGTTAATTTGTGCCTTTTACAAGATTCGATTAATTCACTATTTGACAAACCTACAAACAATAGCTGATCATCGAAGTCTTTTACTGCTTTAACAATTGCATCAGCTATCTCAGGATTTTTCGCACCCATTTGGTAAAGTGCACCATGAGGTTTAACATGATAAATCTTAGTATTATGAATTTTACAAAATCCTGACAACGCACCTAGTTGGTAGATCACTAAGTCGTATACTTCATTTGGTGTAACATCCATATTTCTACGACCAAATCCATTTAAATCTTGAAATCCTGGATGGGCACCAATGTGTATATTATGTTCAACAGCCTTTTTAACTGTTTCATTCATAACATGTTGGTCACCTGCATGAAATCCACAAGCTATATTTGCAGAAGTAATCAACTGTAAAATAAGTTCATCATTACCTAGTTTATAATTACCAAAACTTTCTCCTAAATCGCAATTCAAATCAACTTGTACCATGTAGCATTCTCCTTAAACAATTTTATGTTCATGTAAAAATTTAATCGTAATGTCATTTTTTATATATGGTTCATAGCTTAATACGCGATATAGAAAATCTAACGTAGTTGGAAAACCATCTATTACAGTTTCTTCTAAAGTACCTTTCATCTTCTCAATTGCTTCCAGTCTATCTGTTCCTTTAACCAATATTTTAGCAACTAAAGAATCATAATACGGTGGTATTAAATAATTATCATAAAGCATACTATCCACTCTCGTATTAAATCCATTTGGTAAATGTAGTGCTTTTACTTTTCCAGCTGCAGGTCTAAATTCTTTTTCAGGATTCTCAGCATTTATTCTACACTCGATCACATGACCATCAAACCGAATATCTTCTCGACCAATTGTTAAGTGCTCGCCATTTGCCATTAATATTTGCTGTTTTATTAAATCTACACCCGTTAATAATTCCGTTACAGTATGTTCTACTTGGATACGCGTATTCATCTCTAAAAAGTAATATCCATCATCCGTTAGTAGAAATTCAATTGTTCCTGCACTTTCATAATTACAGGCTTTAGCAGCTTTAACTGCATCATCATGGAGTGAAGTGCGTGTATGTTCATCAAGTGCTGCGCAAGGTGCTTCTTCAATTAGTTTTTGATTTTTTCTTTGAATAGAACAATCTCTTTCACCTAAATGAATGACTTCACCATGACTGCTTCCTAACACTTGTACTTCAACATGTCTTGCCTTATCAATAAATGTCTCAATATATACACGTTTGTCGCTAAAATATTTCTCGCCTTCTGATTGTGCCTCTTTAAAGCATTTTTCTAATTCAGATTCGTCATTAACAATTCTTATACCTTTACCTCCGCCACCACTAGCAGCTTTTATTACAAATGGATAATCAACTTCTAATGCAACATTACGTGCTTCTTCAATCGTTTTAACTTCACCAATCGAACCAGGTATAATAGGAACATCAGCATGATACATTGTTTCTCGTGCTTTGATTTTATCTCCCATTAAATCCATTGTATTATAGCTTGGGCCAACGAAAATAATATTCTCTTCTTCTACTCTTTTTCTAAAAATAGTCGATTCAGATAAGAAACCATATCCTGGATGAATAGCGTCAGCTTTGCTCATTTTACAAGCTTCTAATATTCGATCAATGTCTAAATAACTTTCGGCAGATTGATTTGGTCCAATACAAATAGCTTCGTCAGCAAGTTGAACATGCAAACTATTTTTATCGACTTCAGAATATATTGCAATTGTTGTAATGTTCATCATTCTACATGTTCTTATGATTCTAACAGCAATTTCTCCTCTGTTTGCTATTAATAAACGTTTAATCATTTCAATCCCCCTTTACTTTAATGTGATGATTATTTGTCCATATTCTACTGGATCTCCATGACTAATATGAATATCTTCAACAACTCCGTCATATTCACAAATAACTTCATTCAATACTTTCATAGATTCTATGTACCCTATTGTTTGACCTTTTTTAACTTCATCTCCAACTTTAACGAGTGGATTGCTTAATTGTTCTTCATCTTGTAAATAAAATGTTCCTAAGATTTCTGCATCAATAGTTGCATGATTATGTTGTTGTTTATTTTCCGAGATATTGTTATCCTCTTCACTTACTACAGTTTCAGGACTCGTTCCTTCAGATATCTTATTTTTTAAATCTAATTCTAATTCAATAGATTTGTCTTTATAATTCATATAAGAAACGTCATTTCTTTTCATTAATTTGATTACTTCTTCTATTTTTTTGATATTCACGCTTTATTCCCCTTTTATAAGTTTTGCAATTTTTTTAGATTTTGGTCTAATATTACTTAAATCTTTATATTTGTTTAATTTAATAGATTTTATGTCTTGATTCATTTGATGAATATAATCTTTGTAATCTTTTGTAGCTTCTTCTACAGAAACCCACTTAAATTCAATATGGTCATGTGCTTTTAATTGAGCAAGTTTTTCTCGACCTGCAAAACTAACTGTAGCAATTTTGGTATATCCCCCTATAGTTTGGCGATCATTTAAAAGTATAATAGGTTGCCCATTATTAGGTACTTGAACACTCCCTGGTGCGATTGGTTCAGATATAATATCAGCATTTTCTAAATGAACTAAATTTTTGTTACCATTTAATCTATACCCCATTCTGTCTGACATTTCAGAAATACTATATATTTGATTTACTAGTAACTGATGAGATGCCGTATCAAATTGATCAAATTGAAGTCCTTTAATGATCGGAATTGTATGAGGGTCTTCTATACTTTTAATGTTAAAAGTATTGCCTATAATGTCATGATTTAGCGCTTTTTCATTGAAATAAAATACATCATTTCGTTTTAAAGTTCTACCATTATATCCGCCTATTCCACTTCTCGTATGTGTGGAAGCGCTTTCTAAAATGTGTTTAATTTTTAATGATTTATGAAATGCCAAATAACCTCTTGCACCTGATTTAATTGTTTGTATTTTAAGAATTTGTCCCTTCTCAACATATACAGCAGTATTCACCGGAATTTGTTGTTCATCTAAAAATATCTCTGCATCTTGAGCTACAAAAGCAATTATATTTGAAGCATTAAATTGTAATACGGGTCCATTCATCGTAATTTCTAGAACTGCCCCATCATCATTATCAACTAATGCATTAGCTATATTATATAAATATTGACTCATAACTCCTGCTACAGAGAAGCCATCTTTTTCATATTTTGTTCTTCCAATATCTTGTACAGTTGTAAATAGACCTGGCTTTATACATTTCATTTCATTTCACCTACCAATTGACTATAATCAAATCGTCCTCTTTTAATTTCTAAATCAATTTTGTTAAATTCTTCTTCATCTATAGATTTAAATGAAATATAATCGCCTGCTTCATATAAAATCATAGGATTTCTCTTTAAATTAAATACATCAATTGGTGTACGACCAATAATTTGCCATCCGCCAGGAGACTCTTTTGGATATAAGCCAGTTTGATTATGAGCTATACCGACAGAACCTGATTTAATTTTACTTCTAGGTGTCTCTTTTCTTGGTGTATATATTTTTTTATTTAATCCACCTAAAAATGGAAATCCTGGTAAAAAACCTATTGCATATATTAAATATTTTTCTTCTGTATGTAATTTTATAACTTCAGCTTCAGTTATGTTTGCGTGTTCTGCTACAACATTTATGTCTGGACCATGTTGTTCCCCATAAACAACAGGTAAAGTAATTAATTTTTTAGATTTAACATTATTTTGTAAATTAAAATTAACGTTTTGCAGATTTAACTCTTTAATTAAAGTATCAAAAGAATATTGTTGTGCATCAAAGGCTACCATTAATGACCTATATGAAGATGTCACACTCAATATTGCTGGATGATTAATACCCTCGATATATAACGATATAGTTGAAATTTTTTCTCTTATCACAGAATCAATTTCATTCTTTTCGTAAATCATAAAGTGCGTTTCGTTAATTTGCTGAATATCCAATATACCACCCCTTTATACATTCTTTGTATAATATTCAGATTATTATAACTTTTTTACCTTATCATAATACCATGATTTTTGCATAAAAAAAAAAGAGGCTTAGACAAATTAATTGTCTAAGCCTCTAGCTATAATAAGTTCTAGTCTATTTTTACAATTTTAACTTTCATTTCATTGCCGTTTGGTAATGGAACGTTAACTTCGTCATTAATTTTTTTACCAATTAAAGCTTTAGCTATTGGAGATTCATTTGAAATTTTGCCTTCAAATGGGTCAGCTTCTGCAGAACCTACAATTTTATAACTTTCTTCATCATTACCTGGAATCTCAGTAAATGTTACAGTTCTACCAATTTGAATATCATTTTTTGAACCATTATCTTCAATAATTTGTGCATGACGAATCATGTTTTCGATTTTTTGAATTTCTTGTTCAATAAAACCTTGTTCATCTTTTGCAGCATCATACTCAGAGTTCTCAGATAAATCTCCGAAGCTACGCGCTACTTTTATTTTTTCAACGACTTCTGGTCGTTTAACTGTTTTTAATTCTTCTAACTCTTTTTCTAATTTGATATAGCCTTCCTGTGTCATAGGAAATTCTTTTTGTGTTTCCATTCTTCCATCTTCCTTTACTTTGTAATTATTTAAATATTTTTAACTAAGGATTGAATCTTTGTTGTCATGATATCAATAGCTACCTTATTACTACCACCTTCAGGGATGATGATATCCGCGTATTTCTTTGTTGGTTCTATAAACTGGATATGCATCGGTCTTACAACTGATAGGTATTGCTCAATTACTGATTCCATAGTACGTCCTCTATCTTTAATATCTCTTGTTAGTCGGCGTAATATTCTCAAATCAGCATCAGTATCAACATAAATCTTAACATCCATTAAATCTCTTAAACCTTCGTTTTCTAAAGCAAATATACCTTCAAGTATTATAACATCTTTAGGTTCGAATCTAATCGTTTTATCACTTCGTGTATGATTTGAATAATCATACGTTGGCACTTCTATTGCATGTCCTTCTTTAAGGTTCTTTAAGTCATGCGTTAATCTTGCATTGTCGAAAGCAAATGGATGATCATAATTTGTCTTTAATCTATCGTCAAATGACATATGTGATTGATCTTTATAATAGTAATCTTGCGCAATTAATGCAACACTATATCCATCTAAGTTTTTCATAATTTCGGATGTTACAGAAGTTTTTCCTGAACCAGAACCCCCTGCAATACCTATAATTGTAGTCTTTCCCATCAAACGATTCCCTTTCTCATCATGTTATTTGGATAAATCGGGCTATCCACTTTTATTTGTACAACTTGTAGTGGATGTCTTGCCGCATCTAATTCTTCTCCATTTTCATCATAAATTTTATTTATGACTTGTGTGAAATTATCTATTTCAGGACCAAAAAACTCTATTTCTTGACCAGGTTTAAAATAATTTCTTTGTTGGATGGTAGCTATTTGTGATTCTGCGTCATAGTCTAACACTAATCCACAAAAATCAAAAGGTGTTTTTTTATTTGCTTCTTTTCCAAACATTTGTTCTTCAAATTGTGGAACACCTTCAAAGAATGCAGGAGCAGTATCTCTGTTCGCACATTTATCCAATTCAATTAACCATCTAGGATCAATTTTAAAGTTTTCAGGGTCTTCAGCGTAACGATCGATCACTTTTCGATATACTGATACGACTGTCGCAATGTAATGAATAGATTTCATACGACCTTCAATCTTTAATGAATCAATACCAATGTCCATCATTGTAGGGATAGATTCAATTAATTTCAAGTCTTTTGGACTCATTGCAAATGGTGTAATGTCTTTACCATCGAAATATGGCTCTAAATCGCCATCATTTTCTACTGAAATTAGATCATAATCCCATCTACAACTTTGGCAACATCCACCTCTGTTAGAGTCTCTTGCAGTCATATGATTACTTAATGTACATCTTCCAGAATAAGCAATACACATAGCTCCGTGAATAAAGGTTTCTATTTCTATATCAACTTTTTCTTTCATTTCTCGCATTTCTTCTGCACTTGTTTCACGCGCAAGTACTACTCTTTCAAGACCTTCTTCTTTCCAATACTGTACAGCACGGTAATTAGATAAAGATTGTTGTGTGCTCAAATGAATCTCTAGATTAGGTGCCACTCTTTTACATGTTTCTATAATAAGTGGATCAGCTACAATGATTCCATGTGCTCCAGTTTCATTTAAATTTTTTAAGTAGTCTTCTAGCCCTGGTATATTTTCATCATGAGCAAAGATATTAGTTGTGACATATATCTTTGCTCCATATTTAGCAGCAAATTCTACACCTTCTTTAATTTCATCCATAGTGAAATTATCGGCATTTGACCTTAATCCATATTCTTGACCACCTAAAAAGACTGCATCTGCTCCGTAATGGACAGCAATTTTCAGTTTTTCTAAATTGCCTGCTGGTGCTAGTAATTCTGGTTTCTTTATTTTGGTCTTACGACTAGCTCCAATAGGTTCTAAAACCTTCATTTTTATCATTCCTTTAATTTAACTTAATAAACAGTTTGTTTAAACATGAATCCTTGATCCATAGGACGATGATCTTTTTGAACTTCTTCAATTGGTTCGAGTAACATAAATTTTTCATCTTCATACAATTCAGGGTCTTCATTAAATAAATCAATGGCTTGTCTGTATTGTTCAGTCACAATATTAATATATTCTTCAGATTGAAGAACACCATCAATTTTAAAAGAGTCGATTTGAGCAGTTAACAAATCTTCTAAATCTTCTATTAAACAAATATCATTAGGACTCATAATATGTGTGCCATTACCATCTTCATAAATTGGATATTTATTACTTCTCTCTTCATCATATAAAAGCATATCTTTATTTTCATTTCTATTTTCAATTTTCATTACTTGATCTTGATACATAAAATAATTTCCAAGTAATTTTCTTTTTGATTGGAACATGCAAGTCATACCGTGGACTTGAACTTCAATTTCAACATTGCTTTTTTCTTTAATTTCTAATACTTCATCAATACTTAATTCACGAGCCAGAACAGCACGTGAAGAGCCTCTATCTCCCCAATAATTACATTGGAAGTGGTTCGTTACAATAGTTTCAGCACTCCAGTTTAATGGGATAGGATTTTCACGATGTTTCATTGACATAACAACGGCAGGATCGCCAAATATAATTCTATCTGCTTTCAATTCATGTAATAAGTCAATATAAGCTTCTAAGTCTTTTATGTGCTCATTATGAAAAATACCATTTACAGCAACGTATGCTTTTTTGCCATGTGCATGAATTAATTCTATAGCTTCTCGAAGTTCAGGTTCTTTAAACTCACCAGCAAGTCTTAAGCCGAATTTTTCTTCACCTATGACAAATGCATCAGCACCTAACTCTATTAGTTTCTCGATATGTTGGACCGATTTAGGTGTCACTAATAATTCTGTCATTTCGTATTCTCCTTTTTAGAAATAGCCATACCATCACCTATGTTTATCAATGTAGTATTAAAGTCAGAACGATTCATTAACCATTGATTATATTGTTGAACTTTCTTAACCATTTGTTTAACATTTCTATTTCTAACAATATCTATATCACTAACAAATCCATGATATAAAATATTATCAGTGATGATAATGCCATCATCATTAAGAAATGGTTCATATATTTCAAAGAATTTCTTTGACTGCGCTTTTGCAGCATCAATAAATATTAAATCAAACTTTTGATTATTAGGTAATAATTCGTATCCCACTGAAGCATCAGCAAACACAACTTGAACTTGTTCTTCAAAATCATATTGTTTAATATTTGTTAATGCTTGTTCATACATTTCTTCACTTCTCTCAATAGTCCAAACTTTAATATTAGGATGACATGAAGCAAAATGCATTGCGCTATAACCAATTGCTGTTCCTATTTCAAGAATATTACGTACATCTTTAATTCTAATCATTTGTTTAACAAATTCTGTTGATATTTTGTCCATTATTGGAACGTTATGCTCTGTAGCATATGCTCTTAGTTCATCTATATTTGATGAATCTTGAAAAAGCAATTGTTCGATATATTCTATATCTTTTTCCATGTTACAACTTCCTTACACTTGAATATAATAAAAAACCCAACTAGTGCTTTGACTAGTTAGTAATTTCAATCATACCATTAATATGTTTTCATAAACATTAGATATTTTACCATATTTCCAGATAAATAGTAAGTATAATTACAAAACAAGAACGCTTATAAATCTTACAATAGCGTTCTTGTTTTACATTTTACTATTTTTCTCTATTCTTTTCTTGTTCTTTTAATGTTTCCGCAAATAATATTTTACCACTTTTCGTGATTGTATAATAATAATATTCTGTATCAGGTGGGTTAATTGTAGAACTTGCAGTTTCATCTGACACGTTACTAATTGGTCCAACTGGAAAACCTTTGTATTCATAGGTATTATATTTAGAATTATTTTTGTAATCTGCATCAGTTAAAGTTTCATTTGGTTCTTTTTTTGTTGCATAACGTACCGTTTCGTCTGAATTTAATGCAATTTGTGGATTATTTTCTATTCTATTCAAGAGTAAAGAAACATACCTAGATTTATCTGTAATTTTTTTCATTTCTAACTCAACCATTGATGACAATGTCAAATACTCATGGAAAGTAATTTTCTTTTCTTCATAATTTGCACGATATTTAAAACCGCCGTTGTCATTGTAAACTTTATATGTGCTATTATAAGTCTCTTTGAGCATAGCTTTCGTTAATTCATCAATTGATACATCATTATTTGAAAATTGATACGTAGATGGCGCTAAATAGCCTTCTAATGGATAACGGATATCTTTATTTAGTACTTCATCAGTAAGCATTTTAGGATATTTTTTCTGTAATTCTTTAATATAATCTTGATCACGCATTTTCTTCAGAAAGTTTTCACGAGTAATTGAAGTATTCTCCTCTATTATACCTGCAATAAGTTCAATATTAGAACCTTCCCTAATTTCAAATTGAACCGCCGTTTTTTGAAATACCTTTCCAGATTCTAAACTTTTAGCTATTTCTTTAGGTGACATAGAAGGTGAAAATTTATATTCTCCAGCTTGAAAACTCGAAATATTATTTAATTTTAAATAATATTTGAAAATAGTAGCATTTCTTATGATTTTCTTGTCAGATAGTTGATGGCTCAACGATTCAATGTTTGTATTTGGGTTCACATTAACGATTATTTGTTCATTGCTATCCGCATTTACTGGTCTCACATTTACTCCTACAACTATTAACCCAACAATAGTTATTAATAAAAATAATAAAAAGAGGATACTGATTATAGTTAAACTAATATACTTCGATAATAATCTAGCATCTTTATATATACTATTTTTTCCCATATGTAACTCCTTATGTAAATTAAATACCCCTAATGATTATATCACATTAGGGGTAAAGTGTACTATTACATATTAATTTTTAAGCTTCATCCATTTCAGTATTAACGATTTCTTCAATCATGTCCCACTCT
Organism: Mammaliicoccus sp. K-M42; assembly: GCF_022386375.1. Taxonomy (NCBI): domain Bacteria; kingdom Bacillati; phylum Bacillota; class Bacilli; order Caryophanales; family Staphylococcaceae; genus Mammaliicoccus; species Mammaliicoccus sp. K-M42. Next base: position 177,076 of record NZ_JAJNIS010000001.1, read on the forward strand.
TCGTCAGTTTCAACAGGTAATAATTTACCGCCTTCACCGTCGTCATTAGCTTCATTAATCATAGGGATTAATTCGATTTCTTCTTCATCATCAGTGCCTTCTTCAGCTAAAATGATATATTCTTTCTTGAATTCAGGATGATAAAACTCTAAAACTTTACGATATAGAACTTCATTTTCATTTTCGTCGATTAAAGTTAATAATTCTTCCTCATTGTTGATTTCTAAGTGTTCTTCATGGTTATGTTCAGTCATTATTCATTCTCCTCATCTTTATTTAATAGAATCTAAATATCCTTGTAAAATAAATACAGCGGCCATTTTATCTATAACTTTTTTTCTTTTTTTACGGGAAACATCTGCTTCTAATAATGTGCGTTCTGCTCCGACTGTGCTCAGTCTTTCATCCCACATCACCATTTTTAATTCTGGTCTTTCTTGTTCAAGTAAGTCCTTAAAATGAATTGATGCCTCACCACGGGGGCCAATAGAGTTATTCATATTTTTAGGCAATCCAATAATTACAGTATCAACATCATATTGATCTATTATTTTAATTAATTCATCAATTCCAAACTCTTCTTTTTCTTCGTTAATACGGAGCGTATCAATTCCTTGAGCTGTCCAACCCATCGCATCACTAACAGCTACACCAATTGTTTTACTTCCTACGTCTAAACCTATTATCCTATTTTTAAGCATTGAGTTCATTTTCTTGCTTTAAATAATTCGATACTAATTCTTCCATAATATCATCTCTATCTAAGCGTCTAATTTGATTTCTTGCTTCGTTATGTCTAGGAATATAAGCTGGGTCGCCAGACAGTAAGTATCCAACTATTTGGTTAACTGGATTATATCCTCGTTCTTCTAAAGTGCGATAAACATTTTGTAGTACTGTTTTGACATCTTCATTCGGAAAATCATCATAGTTAAACTTCATTGTTTTATCAAAATTATTCATCTATTTTTACACTCCCTAACTCCATTAACTTAGTATTGATTATATCATATTCTATTAACACTTAAAATTATAGAGTTTTAATGTAGTTTTTAACAAACTGTAAAGCTTCTGTTACTTTTGATGGATCTGTTCCGCCCCCCTGAGCCATGTCAGGACGACCGCCACCTTTACCATTAGTTATTTGAGCAGCTTCTCTAATAATATCTCCAGCTTTAACTTTATCTGTTAAGTCTTTCGGTACTGAAGATACTAATGAAACTTTTTCACCATTAACACTTGCTAATAATAATACAGTATCTTGTATTCTTGATTTATAATCATCCATTATTGATCTTAACACTTTAGCATTTTCCGCTTCTACTTGTACAGATAATACTTTAATACCGTTAATTTCTTCTACACTATCTTCAATATTACCTGATTTTAATTCAGTAATTGTTTTATTTTTTTGTTGAAGCTCTTTATCTAAGTCTTTATTTTGTTGTTGTATTTGATCAATTTTTTCAATTGTTCTCGCTTGATCTTTAACTTTAACATGTTTCATTACATCTTTTAAAATTTCTTCTGTAGCTTTTAATGTTTCATAAGCTTTTTTACCAGTAACTGCTTCAATTCTTCTTACACCTGCACCAGTACCTGATTCTGAAAGAATTTTAAATAAACCAATTTCGCTAGTATTTCTAACATGTATACCACCACAAAGTTCGATTGAATAAGATGACATTTCAACAACTCTAACTACATCTCCATACTTTTCACCAAATAGAGCCATTGCACCTTTATCTTTAGCTTGCTCAATTGGCATTTCTTGAATTGAAACGGGAATATTTTCCCATATTTTTTCATTAACAATTTGTTCGATTGTTTCAAGCTCTTCTGCTGTTACTTGTCCAAAATGTGAGAAGTCAAAACGTAGCCTTTCACTTTCAACTAATGAACCAGCTTGATTTACATGTGAACCTAGCACTTCTTTTAATGCTGCATGCAATAAATGCGTTGCTGAATGGTTTTTAACGATTGATTTACGAGCTACCTTATTAACAACCGCTTCAACTGTTTTACCAATTTGCACTTGTCCAAATGTAATACGTCCAGCATGTAAGTTTTGACCATTTGGAGCTTTAATAACTTCTGTTACTTCAATTTCAAACTCGTCATGGCTAATAACACCTTTATCTGCTACTTGCCCACCAGAAACAGCATAGAATGGTGTTTCTTTTAAAATGAACTGGATATCTTCTCCACTTTCAGCATGATCGACTAATTGTCCGTTTAAAATAATATCAGTAATTTCTGATTGAATTTCAGATTGTTCATATCCAACAAACTTGCTTGGCGTCGTAATTTTACCTAAAACTTCATTTTGAACTTGCATGGATTGAGTTTTTTGACGTGCTGCTCTTGCTCTTTCACGTTGTTGACGCATTTCATCTTCAAATCCATCATTATCAATTGTGATACCTTCCTGAGCTGTAATTTCCTCAGTAAGTTCAATTGGGAAACCATAAGTGTCGTATAGTTTAAATGCATCTGAACCTGAAAGTATATTATCTTTTTGTTTTGCTGAATTCATCATTGTATTTAGAATTGCTAATCCATCTTCTAGTGTTTCGTGGAAACGATCTTCTTCAGATTTAACAACTTTTTTAATGAAATCACTTTGTGCTTTTACATTTGGATAATAAGGTTCCATAATTTCTGCAACTATATCTACTAATTTATATAAAAATGGCTCATTAATATTAAGTGTTTGACTAAAACGTACTGCTCTTCTTAGTAATCTTCTTAATACATATCCTCTACCTTCATTTGCAGGTAAAGCACCATCTCCGATAGCAAAGCTTATTGTTCTAATGTGATCGGCTATAACTTTAAACGCAATATCTTGTTCTTTAGATTGTAAATATTTCACTCCACTAACTGCTTCAACTTGTTCAATAATTGGAATAAATAAATCTGTATCATAATTTGTTGGTACATCTTGTGCAATTGAAGTCATACGTTCTAGACCCATACCAGTATCAATATTTTGATTTGGTAATGGTGTATACGTATGGTCAGCATTATGATTGAATTCACTAAATACTAAGTTCCATACTTCAAGATAACGTTCGTTCTCTCCACCTGGATACATTTCTTCAGCTGGATCTTCCTTGCCGTATGTTTCGCCTCGGTCATAGAAAATTTCTGTATTTGGTCCAGATGGTCCTTCACCTATATCCCAGAAGTTACCTTCTATTCTTATAATTCTGCTTTCCTCTAAACCAATCACTTCATGCCATAAATCATATGCTTCAGTATCTTCTGGATGAATGGTTACATATAATTTTCCAGGATCCATAGCCATCCATTTATCACTTGTTAAGAATTCCCATGCATATTCGATAGCTTCTTTTTTGAAGTAATCGCCAATTGAAAAATTACCTAACATTTCAAAGAAAGTATGGTGTCTTGCTGTAAAACCAACATTCTCAATATCATTTGTTCTGATTGCTTTTTGTGCATTAACTATTTTTGGATTTTTGGGTACTTCTCTACCATCAAAATATTTTTTTAATGTAGCAACACCTGAGTTAATCCATAATAAAGTATCATCATCAATTGGCACTAAAGGTGCTGAAGGTTCTACCATATGTCCTTTTTCAACGAAAAAGTCTATATACATTTGTCTAATTTCACTTGCTTTTAAATTTTTCATTATATTCACTCCTCAAATAAAATAAAAAACGCCCATCCCTCGTAAAAGGGACGAACGTATCGCGGTACCACCCTAGTTATGACAAAATGTCATCACTTTAAGTTTATTCAATTTCTATAAAAGAAGTAGCGTTCAATATATATTGTCATGTTTCGCACCAACCAACATGTCTCTTGTAGCAATATATGATTTACTCGGCTTCTTTATTAGTATTCTATTAGATTATAAGCACTGCGTTTTTAGATGTCAATTATTTCATAAAATCATATGGTGTTTTATCTTTCATATTAATCATCGGATCAATTTCATACATAGTCTCTTCAGTTAAAATCAAATTTTTCATTTGTATAGGCTCGTTTGTATTTTCATTATCTTTGTCATCTTGAAAATACATTTTTAATTTAGTATCGAATGAAGTCATCCGACCATGCCCTAGTGTTTGTATACCTTGGTTAAATGCTTTCTCTTCACCACAAATAACTAATGATTGTTTAGCACGTGTAAGTCCTGTGTATAAAATGTTCTTCTGCAACATTCTAAAGTATTGTCTGACGATAGGCATAATAACAATTGGAAATTCAGAACCTTGTGATTTGTGTATAGAACAACAGTAAGCATGCGTTATTTCTGATAAATCTTGTTTAGTATAAGTAATTTCACTTCCTTCATAATCTACAATTACGACATCTTTACCAAGTGCGTTTTCTTCTGCTTTATACACACCGATGACAACACCTATATCACCATTAAACACATTGTCATCTGGACGATTTATAAGTTGTAGTACTTTATCATTTTCTCTATATTCAATATCACCATACTCTAAATACCTAGTCGATTCATCTTTAGGATTCAGTATATCCTGTAACAGCTCGTTTAATTTATTAATACCAGCTGGGCCACGATAAATTGGCGCTAACACTTGAATATCTTGCATATTATAGCCTTTGTTGACTGCACCTTGTACAACTTTTTCTACGACTGTTGCAATTTGATTACTGCTACATGGAATAAATGATCGATCATGATGTTTCTCATTAATTGAAACTGTCATACCATTTTTAATTTTATGAGCTAAATCAATAATTGAAGACCCTTCTTGTTGTCTATATACCTCAGTTAAATTAACTCTTGGTATTACTTCAGAATCAATCAAATCTTTAAATATTTGGCCAGGACCAACTGAAGGTAATTGATCTTCATCTCCAACGAAAATAATTTGAGCATAATCAGGTACTGCTCTTAAAAATTGATACATTAACCAAGTATCTACCATAGACATTTCATCCAATATAATTAAATGTGCATGTATATCATTATCTAGCACATCATCAGGCTGAGTATCTTTGCTCCACCCTATTAATCTGTGAATCGTCATAGCCTCTAAATCAGTTGATTCACTAAGCCTTTTAGCTGCACGTCCAGTTGGGGCAGCTAATACTATTGGAAAATCAGATCCTTCTTGATAATCGTCATAATTTAAACTAACACCGTGAATTTCAGAATATAATTCACATATTCCTCTTATAACGGTTGTTTTACCAGTACCAGGACCTCCAGTTAATAGCATCATTTTATTGTTAATTGCAGTTTCTAATGCTAATTTTTGTCCATCCGCATATGATACATCATTCATTTCTTCTATTTGCCCAATATGTAGTTGTAAATCACTTTTTTCAATGTCTTTCAATTCATCTTGATGTTGATATAGGCGATGTATAATTTGAACACTTTTAGCTTCCGAATAATATAAAGAAGGTAAAAAGCAGTTATTATCTTCGATTATAAGCTTTTTATCTTCATTCATTTCAATTATCACGCCATTTAATTGATCTTTATTTACCACTTCTGATTGATTATGATTTAACAGTTCGTATGCACCATTTATGAGAATATCTATCGGTAAATACGTATGACCATTTTGTAAGGACTGTTGATCTAAGAAATAGCTTAATCCAGCAATAAGTCGATCATGATGGTCTTTAGATATACCAACTTGTTCAGCAATTTGATCAGCTCTTTGGAAACCTATACCATTTATATCCATAACTAATCTATAAGGTGTTTGTTTAAGAACATTCAGTGTTTCTTCTTTATAGACTTGATATATAGACATTGCTAATTTAGGACCAAATCCAAGTTCATTAAGTTTAATCATAATGCGTTCTATAGCTTGATTTTCTCGTATAGATGCTGCAATCGTATCTCTTTTTTGTTTATTAAGCTTTGGTATTTCTTTCAATACATCTGGTTCATCAATAATTTTTTGAAGTGCATCTTCACCTAGTTTATCAACTATTGTTTCAGCAGTCTTTTTGCCTATACCTTTAAATAAATCACTAGATAAATAATGGATTACACCTTGTTTAGTTTGAGGTAGTTCTTTTTCAAAAGTTTCTGCTTGTAATTGCTTACCATATTTTGGATGGTTTGTAACTTTACCTTTAAAAAGATATGTTTCTCCTTCAACAATTTGAGGAAGATAACCAACAATTGTGACTTCTTGGTCAAAATCTTCATTTGAGTCCATCACATCTACTTTTATAACGGTATAGTAGTTATCACTATTTTGAAATAAGATTCGAATAACTTCACCTTTTACATGTGAAAGATCAAATAAAGATAAGTTTTCCAATGTTAGTCCTCCTCTTCTTGTAATTGTTCAAACATATTTATCGCATGACCACTTAGTAAATGATCTGGCTGAATGTTGACTGCTTTTCTAAAATAAATCAATGCTTCTTCTGGATCTTCATTTTTCATATACTTAGCTAATCCTAAATTGTATAATGCATCAACATGATTAGGGTCTTTTTCAAGTACATTTTCTAATTGTGAAATTGCTTCTTCAAACATTTCCAATTGGCAAAGTGTTAAACCATATTGAAAACCTATTTCTACATCATCAGAATTCAATTCATTTGCTCTCATAACGTAAGGCAATGCTTCAGTATGCGCACCTAACTCATTAAAACACATACCTAACATAAAGTTAGTATCAGAGTCATTTAACCCTTTTTGTATAGCAAATTGATATAGTTTAATCGCTTCGTCAAACCTTTGTTGATTGTAATATAAATTTGCAAGACTATAATATGCTCCACCGTGCTCTTCATTTACTGTTATTGCCTTTTGGAAGAACTTCTCTGCCTTTTCAAGTTCATCCGCTTCTGACAAAATAGTACCTGCATTAATATAATTTGTTGCTTCATTTGGATTCTCTTCAATATTTTCAAATAAAAATTTGAGTGCTTGATCAAATTTTTTATTTTCTATTAATTTTACGATTTCATTTTCACTATGCATGATTTAACTCCTTTAAATATCATTAATTGTAATTATAACAAAAATAAATAGAGGTGCATCAGAAAAGATAGCACCTCTATGAATTTATACCATATAATCTAATTGTTTTTCAGTTTTGTAAACTTCATCAATAGTTGCGCCACCTAGACAAACTTCGCCATCATAAAGTACAACTGCTTGGCCGGGCGTGATTGCACGGACAGGTTGATCAAATGTCACTTTAATTTGATTGTCAGAAATTTTTTCAACTGTAACGTCTGTATCTTTTTGTCTATATCTAAATTTAGCTGAGCATTTCACAGGTTGTGAGAAATCTATGTCATTAACAAATGATATATCAGATGCAATTAAGTAATTACTATATAAAGCATCATGATGAAAACCTTGTTCTACATATAGAATATTTTCTTTTAAGTTTTTGCCAACTACAAACCAAGGATCACCGTCTCCGCCAATACCGAGTCCATGTCTTTGTCCAATAGTGTAATACATTAAACCTGTATGTTCACCCATATCAACACCATCTAAAGTTTGCATTTTACCATTTTGTGCAGGTAAATATTGAGATAGAAATGTTTTAAAGTTTTTTTCACCTATAAAACAAATACCAGTTGAATCTTTTTTCTTAGCAGTTGCTAAATTTTGTTCTTCTGCTATTCTTCTTACTTCACTTTTTTCTAATTCGCCAATTGGAAACATTACTTTAGATAATTGTTCTTCAGTAAGTTGATTTAAGAAATACGTTTGATCTTTATTATTATCTACTCCACGCAACATTTCTACTTTATCACCTTCACGATTTACTCGTGCATAGTGTCCTGTCGCTACGTAGTCAGCACCTAATTTCAAAGCATGATTTAAAAATGCTTTGAATTTAATTTCTTTATTACACATAACATCCGGATTAGGCGTTCTTCCTTTTTTATATTCATCTAAGAAATACGTGAATACTTTATCCCAATATTCTTGTTCAAAGTTCACCGCATAATATGGTATATCTAATTGGTTACAAACTTCTATTACATCGTTATAATCTTCAGTTGCTGTACATACACCATTTTCATCTGTATCGTCCCAGTTTTTCATAAATATTCCTACAACATCATAACCTTGTTCTTTCAATATATGTGCTGTTACAGAACTATCTACGCCCCCGCTCATTCCTACGACTACACGGGTAGATTGATTATTCATTTTCTTCCTCCTTAAATTGATTATATATTTTCATAATTGCATTTACGATATAGTTAATTTCTTCTTCTGTTGTTAATGAGCTAAAGCTAAATCTAACTGATTGCTTCACTCTTTCGTCCTCACCATACATAGCCTCTAATACATGTGAAGGTAAAGTTGATCCCGCTGTACAAGCTGAACCACTTGAAACGTATATATTAGACATGTCTAATAAAGTAAGCATCGTTTCAACTTCGATAAATGGAAAGTACAAATTCGTAATATGACCTGTTGTTTCAACCATGCTACCATTTAATTCAAATGGTATTGCTCGTTGCTGTAAGCCGACTATTAATTTTTCTTTTAAGTTCATTAAGTGAATATTATTCTCATCCATATGTTCATATGCATCCGTTAAAGCTGTAGCCATTCCACAAATATATGGAACATTTTCAGTACCAGCTCTTCTCTTAAGTTCTTGTTCTCCACCATGAATAAAGGTATCTAGTTGTAATCCTTTTTTTACTAATAGTGCGCCGATTCCTTTAGGACCACCAAATTTGTGTGCCGTAACACTTAACAAATCTATAGGCATTTCATCAAATTCAATTGGCATATGACCTATTGCTTGAACTGCATCAACATGAAAGGTAATATGACGCTCTTCCAAAATTTCAGCTATTTCATATAACGGTTGTACAGTACCAACCTCGTTGTTTACTAACATAATAGAAACTAATGTCGTTTCAGAAGTAATCGTTTGTTTTAATTCTTCTAAATCTATACTTCCTTCAGCATTCACATTTATATATGAAACATAAAAGCCATCACGTTCAAGTTCTTCAAAAACATGTAATACAGAATGATGCTCTATTCTACTCGTTATAATATGGTTGCCCAAATGTTTTCTTTTTTTCGCGATTCCTTTAATTGCTGTATTATTAGACTCTGTTGCACCGCTTGTAAAGATAACTTCATTTGGAGTAGCACCTAATATCGATGCAATTTCTCTTCTAGCTTGATCTAAATACTTCCTTCCATCTCTTCCAATAGAATGAATTGACGATGGATTGCCATAGTGTTCAGATAGTATTTCTGTTATTTTCTCTGTAACAATCGGTTTAACTGGAGTAGTTGCTGCATAATCTGCATATACTTTCATGTTGAACGTCCTTTCTTAGTTTTCAATGTACCTATTCTAGCACCAATTTAAGAAAATGACTAGAACTCTGTTTCTCTATTTCTTTCGTCGGTATATTGCTCTAATTCATTTAATTGATTTTTAATAGAATCAGCATTTAATGGATTCTCAATTTTAAGATTTTCATGTACCAAATCTAGATTCTTTATTGTCCAAATTTGATCTTTAAGCTTTTCTTTAAAATATTTATCATGTGAAATGATAAGTGTTGATCCTTGAAAAGATTGAATTAATTGTATGATTTTTTCTTGCATTTCAATATCAAAATAGTTAGTTGGCTCATCTAATATGAGTATATGTGGATTTGAAAAATACAATTTAACAAACTGTATTCTACATTTTTCACCCATTGATAAATTGGCAACAACATCATTAATTCTATTTTCATTAAAATAAAAATTCGCTAAAATTGTTCTTGATTCCGCTTCTTTCATTTCTTGAATAGACATTATTTCTTCTAACACAGTATTTTTCATATTTAAGTTATTAAAATCTTGTGAAAAATAACCTATTTCTAATTCAGGATGTACGATTACTTCTCCCTCATCAGGTGTCAGTTGACCTAGTATCAACTTGATCAAAGTAGATTTACCTGAGCCATTTTGACCTTCAATGATAACATTTTGATTTCGCTTAATATGAAAAGAGACATCATTAAAAATAGGCTTTTCATTATATGAAAATGTCACATTTTCAAATTTAACTAAATAATGAGATTTGAAGGCGTGATGTTGCATTGAAAATGTTTTTCCTTCCTCTTCAGGATCTGATAAATTGGTTTGTTCAAGTTTTTTATTCATTTGATATTCTTTCGATTTAAACTTTTTCGCAAGCTTGCTAAGTTGTTTTTGTTGATAAGGATTTCTTACTGAAGCTTTTTGTGAAGCTTTTTGATACCATTCTTTATATTTTTTAATTGTTTCTTCAATTGCTCGTTGCTCTTTTTCTTGTTTTTCGTATTGTTGCTTAATCGTTTTATATTCTAAATCTTTTTGTTGCTTGTAATTGTCATACTGACCTGAGTATTTTGTTGCACCACTACTACTCAGTTCCAAAATTGCGTCTGGTGTTTCATTTAAAAAAGTCTTATCGTGAGAAACAAATAATATTGCACGTTTTTCTTGTTTAAATGCATTAGTTAACCATACTTTCATTTCTTCATCCATATGGTTAGTTGGTTCATCAATTAATAATAATCGTGCTTTATCTAATTTAACTTTCAAAAACGAAACTTTTGTTTGCTCACCACCACTTAAAGTAGAAATTAATTGATCAAAGTGCCTTTCTGTTAATCCTAACTTTTTACCTTCAATTGTAATGTTTTGCTCAATTTCGTAACCGTCTAATTCAATATATCTATTTATATTATCCAAATCACTTAGATTTTCTCTTAACGATGATAATTGTGGATAAGTTAACATAATATACTCCATGACATTTAAAGTTCCATATTTAGTTAAATCTTGTTCCATCATTGCTGTTTCAATATTTTCTTTATGATGGATTTTATTTAAAAGTGTAGATTTTCCGATACCATTTATGCCGACTATTGCCAAATGTTCATTTTCTTCAATAATAAATGTTAGTGAAGGTATGAGCAGTTTATTGTCAATCTCTAAAGACTTTTTTGCAAATAAAAATAGCATAATGTTGCCTCCTTATTCCATGCATTACACAGTAAGACACACCATTACACTATTTTAAAATATAATGGTAGCATCAAAATGTAGACATATTTATCCAATCATCATTGTGTAACACAATGGTATTTTTACGTTTTAACATGACGTCGTAAAAATTATTGGATATCCATGCCTATTATTGATGCCACCTCTCTTTAAATTTGGGTTTATTATAACTATAACTATGAAAATAGTCAACTTTTGTTGAGCAGTTAAATAGTGCAACAAGATTACGCTTGATATACTTGCCAATATACAATTAAGTAAGGAGAGTCATATAAATGAAATCTAATTTCCCAGTCTCTGCATTGAACCTTGTCCCATTAAGAAAAGGAGAAACAGAGCAAGACGCTATTAAAAACATGGTCACATTAGCACAAAATGTAGAGAAGTTAGGCTATGAAAGATACTGGATTGCTGAGCATCATAATGCACCTAACCTTGTAAGTTCAGCTACAGCTTTACTCATTCAACATACTTTAGAACATACTGATACAATACAAGTTGGTTCAGGTGGAATAATGCTACCAAATCATGCACCACTCGTTGTAGCAGAACAATTTGGCACAATGGCAACGATGTTTCCTGAAAGATTAAATTTAGGATTAGGACGAGCACCTGGTACTGATATGATGACAGCCTCAGCATTGAGACGTGACTCACATAAAGGTGTTTATACTTTTGGAGATGACATTAAACAATTACTACAATATTTTGGTCCAGAAGAAAATCAATCTTATGTTAGATCTTATCCAGGTGTAGATACAAACATACCCATTTATGTACTAGGATCTTCAACTGACTCTGCTCATTTAGCAGCGCGTTTAGGATTACCTTACGTTTTCGCAGCTCACTTTGCGCCAGAGCAAATGTCACAAGCTATAGAAATATATAGAGATTTATTTGAACCAACAGATTATTTAGACAAACCTTATGTAACAATTTGTTTAAATGTTATTATAGGAGAAACAGATGAAGAAGCAACATTCCTTTCATCAACAATGCATTTAATGTTTTTAGGAATTGTTAGAAATTCACGTTTACCTTTACAACCACCAACAGACCAATTAGAAAATATATGGTCACCACAAGAACAATACATGTCACAATCTAAGACAAACACTTCGTTTATTGGTAGTGAAGAAACAGTTAAACAACAATTTTTAGACTTCCAAGAAAAATATAACGTAGATGAAATAATGGCAGTTAGTTATATTTATGATTTAGATAAACAATATAAATCATTTGAATCATTCAAAAATATCGTTGATGATGTATATGGAGAATAATTAAGAGTAGACAAATTAAAAGAGTCCGGGGCCACAAAGCCCTGGACTCTTTTAATTTATTTCAAGTTACTATTTATGAATTCCTGAATACTACTATTAAATAATACACCACTATTATGACTATCTGGAACGCCACCATAATGTAGTCCAATTACTTGATTATGAGCATTAAATATTGGAGATCCTGAGTTACCACCATATGTACTTAAGTCATATGTTAAGTCACTACCTGAAGCAGACAATACATTACCTTTACTTTCCCATAATGTTGCGATTGGTTTATCTCCAGGATAACCTGTTACTGTAATGTCATCGCCTTTTTGAACAGTTGATGTGTTAGCTAATGTGGCTGGTTGTACCGCATCACCTATAGATTGTCCTTCACTATTTTTACCAACTGTTACGACAGCTAAATCTTCTCCACCTGGTGCTGTTTTATAATCAGTTGCTGTAAATGTTCCAGCTGGGTAATTTCCATTTCCATTTGCTGCTGGAGAAAATTTTAATACTGAAGCATCTCCATTTGTAGCATTTACAACGTGCTTATTTGTCAATACAGTATTTTTACCGATTACAACTCCAGAGGCTATCGATGTTCCACCAATTTCAGTAAAAGCAATTGATTGATAATGTGCTGATGTTGTATTAGTTATTTGTTCACGATCATTTTTAGGTAATATGACTCTTGATGAAGGATCATCTGTTTTGGCATTTGCTTCTAAAGGTAATCCTACAAAACTTAATAATAAAACTGCAACTACGGTTAATATGTAAGCTTTAATATTTTTCATATAATCTCCCCTTTTTTGTAGTGTACAACTATCTTAATATGAATATTAAATCAAAGGAGAAAATTACACTACTTAACCAAATTTCATGCCTAACTGTCATTACAATTCTTTTTAAAGTACAGTTAGGCATGAAATTAAAACAGTTAGGAATTTTTTCCATAAAAAAAGTAGAAATTCAAAGGAAACTGAATTTCTACTTTTTTATATCCCTTTCTGGTATTATTCTGCATACTGTACCAGATTTAATTGTTAAATGATTATATATAGAACATATACCCTTCTAATTCATCTTGATTTGTATAGTTTGCTAAATATTCTAAAGTTGTATTGTCTAATACTTCTTTAACAGCATCACGAATACGAATCCACAATTGTTGTTGTGCTGGTGGTTCATCTTCTATACCTTCAACTGGTGTAATTGGTCCTTCTAACAATCTAATCACATCACCAGCTGTTATATCTGATGGTGCTTTTTGTAATTGATAGCCCCCTTTGGCACCTCTTACACTTTTAATAAGACCAGCATTACGTAATGGTCCTACTAATTGTTCTAAATATAAATCACTTAAATCATTTTCTTCTGCGATAGACTTTAACGATGTACATCCTTGACCGTAACGCTTAGTCAACGATATCATAAGTGTTAAGCCATATCGGCCTTTAGTTGATATTTTCATGTACTACACCTCTTATTTTCTTTAAAAAATATTGTTAACTTATTTTATCATTTTTTATACAATTTGAGTAATTAGAAAGGTTGATCACAAATGAAAAACGAACCATTAGCATATAGAATGCGTCCTAAAACGATCGACGATGTTATAAGTCAAGAGCATTTAGTAGGTCCTAAAGCCATTATTAGAAGAATGGTCACTACTAAAAGATTAACTTCTATGATTTTTTATGGACCTCCAGGTATTGGTAAAACAAGTATTGCTCAAGCTATAGCTGGCAGTACTCAATATAAATTCAGACAACTAAACGCCGTTACTAATACGAAAAAAGATATGCAATTAGTAGTTGAAGAAGCGAAAATGTCTGGTCAAGTCATCCTTTTATTAGATGAAATTCACAGACTTGATAAGGCGAAACAAGATTTTCTCTTACCTCATTTAGAGTCTGGCAAAATCGTTCTTATTGGGGCAACAACATCAAATCCCTATCACGCCATAAATCCAGCAATAAGAAGTAGAACGCAAATCTTTGAACTTTTCCCATTAGAAGAATCTGATATTGTGATTGCTTTAAATAGAGCTTTGGAAGATGCAGAAAACGGTTTGGCAACATATGCACCCGAAGTAGATGATGATGCTATTCAGTATTTTGCAAAAGCTAGTTATGGGGATGTTAGAAGTGCTTTAAATGCATTAGAACTAGCTGTATTAAGTGCTGAAATACTCGATGAAAAGCGTCATGTTACAATTGAAGATGCTCAAGTGTGCATTCAAAAAAATGCTTTTCAACATGATAAGGATGGCGACCAACATTATGACGTTATGAGTGCATTCCAAAAATCAATAAGAGGTAGCGATGTTGATGCTGCTTTACATTATTTAGCTAGACTAATTGAAGCAGGCGATTTACCTACCATTGCAAGACGTTTACTTGTTATTAGTTATGAAGATATTGGCTTAGCTTCACCAGGTGCAGCTGCAAGAACGTTATCTGCTATTGAGGCAAGTGAACGTCTAGGCTTTCCAGAAGCACGTATACCACTTAGTCAAGCTGTAATCGAATTATGTTTATCTCCTAAATCGAACTCAGCGATTGTATCTATAGACGAAGCTTTATCTGATATTAGAAATGGCAAAGCTGGTTTAGTTCCTAAACATTTAAAAGATGGACATTATCAAGGCGCTAAAGAATTAGGAAATGCCATTGGATATAAATATCCACATAACTATGAAAATAGTTATGTGGAACAACAATATTTACCTGACACCCTAAAAAACAAGCAATATTATCATCCTAAACTAACATCCAAATCTGAACAAAAATTTGCTGAAATATATAAAAACTTAAAAAAATGAGGCTGGATATGTCCAGTCTCATTTTTATTTCAAAGTCTTTATTATTTATCTTTGACTCTTTTTACTGGTATATCTTTTAATATATTATTAACGACATAACTCGCACAAATTAAACCTACAACACTAGGCACAAACGCATTTGATGATGGAGGCATTTGAGCTTTTCTCACTTTTGCATTTTTATCTCCAACAACTTCTTTAACATCTTCACGAATCATAATTGGACTTTCATCACTAAAGACTACATTAATTCCTTTATGAATTCCCATCTTTCTTAATTTAAGACGTATAATTTTCGCCATTGGATCAGTATGTGTTTTAGAGATATCTGCGATTTCAAATTTAGTTGGATCTGTCTTATTAGCAGCACCCATACTTGAAATAACGTCTATACCTCTTTCTAAACATTCTTTCATTAAGTGAACTTTATACATAATAGTATCACTCGCATCTACAAAATAATCAATATCATACTCATTGAATAACGCTTCATATGTTTCTTCTGTATAAAACATGTGAAGTGACGTTACTTTACAGTCAGGATTGATTAATTTGATACGCTCTTCCATTAAATCAACTTTAGATTGGCCAATTGTAGTTGTTAAAGCGTGTAATTGTCTATTTACATTTGTTATGTCTACATCATCTTTGTCTATTAATATTATATGTCCGATATTTGTTCTAGCTAATGCTTCGGCTGCAAATGATCCTACGCCGCCAACACCAAGTACAACAACTGTTTTACTTTTCAGTAGGTCTAAACCTTCTTTTCCTACAGCTAATTCATTTCTTGAAAATTGATGTTTCATAGTTTAATTAACTCCTTTACACAAAAATACGCAAGACATAAAGTCTTGCGTACCGATAGAATCCAATTGTGCCGTAATATTAAGTGCTCGATCATTTTGGCCTGCTATATACAGGTGGGTGCCCTGTTTCTTATTTTGCATGTCCTCCTTACGAGGCGTATGCGCTATTAAGAAAACCAATTAAGCTCCCTTGATCAAAAGTGTTAGGTCAAAATATAAAAAGCTTATTACGAACACTTCAGATGACTACCTTATAAATTTATTTTATCATAACTCTTCTAAATAACAAGTATTTAAACTTTTAATTATTTTTCATCTAAATCAAGTTGCAAATGTAATTCATGTAACTGACTATCAGATACTTTACTTGGTGCATCTGTTAATAAACATGAAGCACTTGCAGTCTTAGGAAATGCAATTGTATCTCTTAAGTTTGTTCTGCCTGATAAAAGCATTACTAGTCTATCAAGACCCAATGCGATACCACCGTGTGGAGGCGCACCATATTTAAATGCTTCAATTAAGAATCCAAATTGTTCTTGAGCTTGTTCTTCAGTAAATCCAAGCGCTTTAAACATTTTTTCTTGAAGTTCAGATTTATGAATTCTAATAGAACCTCCACCTAATTCAAAACCATTAAGAACAATGTCATAAGCATTAGCTTCAACATTAGTTGGGTCTGTTTCCAACATTTCTTCATGCTCTTTTTTAGGAGCTGTAAACGGATGATGAGCAGCTACATAACGATTTGAATCTTCGTCATATTCAAATAATGGCCAATCTGTTACCCATAAGAAATTATATTTGTTAGGATCGATTAATCCACGTTCTTTACCAAGTTTGTTTCTTAATTGTGCTAAACTTGCTGCAACAACATCTTTCTTATCTGCTACAAATAATACTAAATCTCCAGCATTTGCTTGTGTATTACTTAATAATTCAGCAGCATGTTCTTCGCTAAAGAATTTACTAATAGGTCCATTTAATCCTTCGTCTGTTACTTTCAGCCATGCTAATCCTTTTGCTCCGTAAATATTTGCGAAAGCTTGTAATTGATCAATATCTTTTCTTGAATAATCATTTGCTGCACCTTCTACAACAATTGCTTTAACTTCTCCACCATTTTCAACAGTAGATTTAAATACTTTAAAGTCCATTTTGGCTGCAAGTTCAGATAAATTTATTAATTCCATACCAAATCTTGTGTCTGGTTTATCAATTCCGTATCTATCCATCGCTTCAGCATAAGTCATACGTGGGAATGGAGTAGTAATATCAATACCTTTGACATCTTTCATAATACGTTTCATTAAACCTTCATTCATTTTGATAACATCTTCTTGATCTACGAAACTCATTTCAATATCAATTTGAGTAAATTCAGGTTGTCTATCTGCTCTTAAATCTTCATCTCTAAAACATTTAACAATTTGATAGTATTTATCAAATCCACCAATCATTAATAACTGTTTAAATATTTGAGGTGATTGAGGTAAAGCATAAAATTCACCATCGTGAACTCTTGAAGGTACAAGATAGTCTCTAGCCCCTTCAGGTGTTGATTTTGTTAATACAGGTGTTTCAACTTCATAAAATTCACCTTCATCTAAATAATTTCTGACTGAACGTGTAATTTGATGTCTCATTTTGAACGTTTGAGCTAAACTTTCTCTTCTTAAATCTATATAACGATATTTCAAACGTACGTTTTCATCAATATCATTCATATCTGTAATAGAAAATGGTGGTGTTTCTGACTCATTTAAAATAATGATATCAGATACTTGTACTTCTACTTTACCCGTTTTGATTTTGTCATTAACTGACTTTTCATCTCTTTTAGTTACTAGTCCTTTTACTTGAATAACGTATTCAGAACGAACCTTTTCAGCAACATTCAACGCTTCTTGAGAGAAATCAGGATTAAAGACAATTTGTACGACACCTTCACGGTCACGTAAATCAATAAAAATTAATCCACCTAAGTCACGTCTTTTTTGAACCCATCCATTTAAAGTAACTGTTTGTCCAATATATTCTTCCGTAATTTTTCCAGAGTATGTTGTTCTCTTATCCATTATGATTCCACCTTTAAATAATTCTCTAATTCTGATAATGACACAAGTGTCTTCTCACCTGTCTCCATATTTTTCACTTCAATTTCTTCTTTTTCTAATTCATTGTCACCAATAACTATTGTATTTCTAGCATTCAATCTATCTGCTTGTTTCATTTGGCCTTTTAACTTTCTGCCAAGATAATCTTTATCACAACTTATACCAGCAATTCTTAGTTTGTTGATTAGTTGAACTGAGAATTGATCAGCTTTTTCACCCATAGTCGCAATGAATAAATCAATCGTATCTTCTTGTTCTATTTCAATTCCTTCTGCTTCAAGTGCAAGCAATAATCTTTCAATACTCAATGCAAATCCTATACCTGTCTCTTTTGGACCGTCTAGTAGTTCTAATAAGCCATTATATCTGCCACCACCACATAACGTAGTAATTGCCCCAAATCCTTCAGCATTACTCATTACTTCAAAAGCAGTGTGTGTATAATAATCTAATCCTCTAACAAGATTCGTGTCAATTTCATAGTCAATACCTATTTCATCTAATAAGTATTTAACATCATCAAAGTATTGTTTAGAATAATCATTTAAGTATTCTGTAATTTTCGGTGCATTTTTAACCGCTTCTTTATCTCTATCAACCTTACAATCAAGGATACGCATTGGATTAGTGTATAATCTACTTTGACAATCACTACAGAAAGTATCAATCACTGGCTCAAAGTGAGCTTGTAATGCTTTCGTATAATCTGCTCTCGATTCAGCATCACCAATACTATTTATAACGAGTTTCAAATCTTTTAATCCAAATGATTTATAAATGTGAACAAGCATAGATATGATTTCAACATCTATTGACGGATTTTCTGAACCAATTGCTTCTACACCAAATTGAACAAATTGGCGATAACGTCCTTTTTGTTTTCTTTCGTATCGGAACATTGGACCATTATAATATAATTTTACTGGTTGATTAGGTTCGCCTTGCATTTTATTTTCAATGTAACTTCTAACGACACCTGCAGTGCCTTCAGGTCTTAATGTAATACTTCTATCACCTTTATCTTTAAAAGTGTACATTTCTTTTTGTACTACATCAGTTGAATCACCTACACCTCTACTAAATAACTCAGTACTCTCAAAGATAGGCGTTCTAATTTCTTTATAATTATATAATCTCATTAATTCGTGCAATTTATTTTCAATGTATTGCCATTTATAAGTATCTTTTGGTAATAAATCTTGTGTTCCACGTGGTATATTTATCATAAAAATTCCTCCTTTAAAATATAAAAAGTCCCTTGTATGTATTTACATACAAGGGACGAATTCTCCGTGTTGCCACCCTAATTAGTATTCAATTAGTTTGAATACTCACTTAACAACATGTTAACGGGTGTTAACCGATCTTACTTTCATAAGATTCCCTCTTCTTGTGTTCAAAAGTACACTCGGTATCCTTATAACTCTCAGCAACTGTTATAATCTCTGTCCTCTACCTGAATTGTATACTATTCAAGAATATACGGTATATAAGATATTTAATAATTTATATTAATATTAAACCCATAAGTAGAATCAGTCAATATCTAATTTGAAAAGTAAACTTTCAATCCATCTACTATTCCAGATTCAACTATATGTCGATATTTTCGATCTACTATTAAATCTTCATCAGTTGGATTACTAATATATCCTAATTCTAATAATACACCAGGCATTTTAGTTTGACGAATAACTTGGAAGTTTTCGTTTCTAACGCCTCTATCTGAAAGAATTGATTTTTGATTAATGGATGTGTGTAACGTTTTTGCAAAATCTTGTTGACTATCATGATGATAATAAACAGTTAAGCCATGAGGTCCAGATGAATCAAGAGCATCATTGTGAATGCTTATAAATACATCCCCATCTTCTTGTCTGTCTTTTAATTTAATGTACTCATCTTTATCTCTTGTCATTTTAACTTTTGCGCCTTCATCTTCTAGCATCTTTTTAAGTTCTTTAGCTGTTTTTAAAGTAATTTCTTTTTCAGTTACATTTTTATTTTTAGAACTCGACGCACCTTGATCACTACCGCCATGACCAGGATCTAACACAATAACTTTATCTTTTAACGGTTTTAAAACTGGATTTACATCTTCTTTTATATCTAAATTAGTATGCCATCCAGCTATCCAGCCTTTTTCATTATTATCATTTTTAACTTCAAACCATTTATCTTGTCTATCCGTAATTTCAAAATCATCACCTTTTTTGACATCAAAAATGATTGGATAATATGCTGCTGGTCCAGTCCTTAGCTCATTATCTTCTTTCATGGTTAATGTCTTAGGTTCACCTTCATTAGGTATTATTAAATTTATAATAATAATCAATAATACTAATAGTAAAACAGCTGCACTTATAACTGGTACTGGCTTTATCTTTCTTTTTTTAAACCATAAATTAATTCGGTTCATTGAATGTTACCATCCTTACTCTCAAAAATAATTGTAATAGGTCCATCATTCGTTAAAGCCACTTCCATATGTGCGCCAAATTCACCTGTTTTTACTTTAATATTATATGCTTCTAATTGCTCATTAAAATATTCGTATATTTTTAAAGCTTCGTCTGGACTTTTCGCATTCGAAAATCCTGGTCGATTCCCTTTCTTAACGGAAGCATAAATCGTAAATTGTGATATAGATAATATTTCACCTTCGACTTGATGAATATCTAAATTCATTTTTCCATCACTATCTTCAAATATTCTAGTTTTTGCAATTTTCTTAGCTAGAACTTCTGCATCTTTATAAGTTGATTCTTCTCCTACACCAACTAATAATAAAAAACCTTTATTTATTGCATTTTGAGTATTATCAGATGTTACTTTTGCTTGGCTGACTTTTTGCAAAACAACTTTCAAAAACATTCACCTCTTAATTCCATACACGACTAACTGTATAAATATCACCTAATTGTTTAATGCGATCAACGATTCTATAGACATCATTGACATTTTTAACCATAACACTAATGTTTATAACAGCATTTTTATCTATATCAGCTTTTCCAGAAACTTTTACTAATTGTACTTTAATTGCATTAACAACTTGTAATACTTCATTGAGTAAACCATTTCTGTCATATCCGGTAATTTCTAAATCTACTTGGTAATTCTTTTGTTCATTGATGTTCTTAACCCATTCGACATTTATTAAGCGTTCTGTTTCGTTTACAATGTTAGGACAATCTTTGCGATGTACTTTAACACCATGACCTTTTGTAATATATCCTATAATTTCATCACCAGGTATTGGATTACAACATTTTGAAAGTTTGATTAGCATATTATCTAAACCTTCAACATAAACACCGGTTTCAGTTCGAATATCTTCTTTAATCGGGATTGATTTACTCACTTCTTGAACTTGGTTAAGTGATTGTTTTTTACGTTCTTGTCTAATTTTCTCTGAAAGTCTATTCACAGCTTGTAATGAAGTAATACCTCCAAAACCTACTGTTGCATATAAGTCAGATTCATTTGAGAAATTGTATTTGTCATTTACGATTTTGATATTTTCTGAAGTAAGTACTTCATCAACATTAAATCCTTGTTCTTTAATTTCTGCTTCTATCATAAATTTACCTTTTTCAATATTGGCAGAGCGATCTTGCTTTTTAAAGAAACTACGAATTTTACTTTTTGCACTTGAAGAACGGACAATCTTTAACCAATCTCGACTTGGTCCATAAGAATGTTTGCTTGTCCTAATCTCTACAATATCCCCAGTTGATAATTTATAATCGATCGGTACTATTTTTCCGTTCACTTTTGCACCGATCATTTTATTGCCTATCTCACTATGTACAGAATATGCAAAATCAATTGGCACTGCACCATATGGTAATTCAACAACATCACTTTCTGGTGTGAATACATAAACTTTATCACTCTGTAAATCATACTTTAATGACTCCATAAATTCTTCTGCATCTGGAGACGTGTTGTCTGTTTCAGCTATTTCTTGTAACCAGCTCATTTTTTGTAAATATTCTTCTGATTTATTGCTTAAATTTTTTCCTTCTTTATAAGCCCAATGCGCTGCAACACCATGCTCAGCTATTTCATGCATTTCATATGTTCTAATTTGAATTTCTAGAGGGTCACCATTCGGACCAACAACTGTTGTATGGAGTGACTGATACATATTTTGTTTGGGCATAGCAATATAATCTTTAAATCTACCAGGCATAGGTTTCCATAATGTGTGTACAAGTCCTAGCACTGCATAACAATCTTTAATAGATGGCACAATTACTCTAATAGCCAATAAATCAAAAATTTGTTCGAATTGTTTTTTTTGCTTAACCATTTTTCTATAAATGCTGTAAATATGTTTCGGTCTACCACTAATATCGCCAGAAATATTCATAACTTCCATTTCTGAACTAATATCTCTAATAGCATTTGAAATATATGTTTCACGTTCACTTCTTTTCTTTTTCATGAGATTAACAATTCTGAAATATTGAACACTGTCAATATATCTTAATGAGATATCTTCTAATTCCCATTTAATTGTATTAATCCCTAACCTATGTGCAAGTGGTGCATAGATTTCTAACGTTTCTTTAGCAATTCTTTTTTGCTTTTCTTTAGGCATTGCCTTTAAAGTTCTAACATTATGTAGTCTATCAGCTAATTTAACTAAAATTACACGGACATCTTTAGCGATAGCTATAAATAATTTACGATGATTTTCAGCTTGTTGAGTTTCTTTCGATTTATATTTAACTTTTTTTAATTTAGTAACACCATCAACGATTATTGCAACTTCTTCGTTAAACATTTCTACTAAGTCATCATACGTATAAGGTGTATCCTCAATAACATCATGAAGGAATCCAGCAACAATTGTCGGACCATCCAATTTCATCTCTGTTAAAATACCAGCAACTTGTATAGGGTGCATAATGTAAGGCAAATTATTCTTTCTAATTTGTCCTTGATGCGCTTTAAAAGCCAAATCATAACTTTTTTCAACTAGACGATATGCATCTGCAGATAAATAGCTTTTAGCTTTATATAATACATCATCAGCACTATAAGGATATTCTTTATTCATAGGGACACCACCTCATCATATTAAATCTCTTTAATATTACTATTATAGCAATTTTTAATAGTAATACGCCACCGTTAATTGTGACTATTTTATTTTATTTTCGTAGCTATCCTTATCAGCAAGTTTGCTAGAATCTGCTTTTAACGCAACGCTTATCAGCACTATACAATAATTATAAATAAAAAACTGCCAACAAAGTTTGAGTTTGTCGACAGTCAGAAACAAAATATTCACATAGTGACTATTTTGTTATTATTTTATTCATCATAAGAAATTAGGGAAACAACATCATAACCTTTAAGTTTATCAATACCATTTAAATATTTTAATTCAATTAAGAAAGCTATTCCTACTACTATACCACCTAATGATTCTACTAGATGTATAGCAGCCTCAATTGTGCCTCCTGTTGCTAATAAATCATCTGTAATTAATACGCGTTGTCCTGGTTTAATAGCATCTTTGTGCATAGTTAATACATTAGATCCATATTCTAAATCATATTCGTAACGAATCACTTCACGAGGTAATTTACCTTCTTTACGTACTGGAGCAAAACCAATACCCATAGCATATGATACTGGACAGCCAATGATAAATCCTCTAGCTTCTGGTCCAACTACTAAATCCACTTCTTTATCATGTGCATATTGAACGATTTGGTCTGTAGCATATTTGTAAGCTTCACCATTATCCATTATTGTAGTGATGTCTTTAAAATTGACGCCTTCTTTCGGCCAATTCTGTACTTCTGAAACATATTGCTTTAAATCCATTATATTTCCTCCTCAGTGTTGCTTAACAACGATTGAACCCAGTTAATTAGAGACTGACTGTCATTGTACAACAATGTCTTTTCTATTTCTATTTGTTGTTTCCTTGCTTGATATAACGGTGCGTTTTGTATTTCATTTTTTTCCGCATCTTTATTTATTTCAATTATACCATTTTTTATTGTAATAAAGTTCAGCTCATAAAAGCAATTTAAAATGAATTTTAATTGATTAGGTTTAATTTTTAATGTTTCACATATCTTCATACCATCAGTTTGAATGTTAGTTTCTTTTTTGCTATATAACGCTTTGTATACCGCTTTAAACTTCTGTTCATTAGGTATGCCCTCAAAATAAGAATTTGATTGTCCTTTAAATACTAAATAATATTTTTCAGCCTTTATTCCATTCAATGTACGCTTAAACGCTTCAATATCATCTGGTAAATCTCTTAAAACACACGTTTCGATTTCATTATCAAAAGTTTCACCATAATGAATATACTGATCATTCACTTTTTCTTCTGATTGATTAATAATAAATAAAGCATTCTCTTGATTGATTTTTAATAAATCATGTTTATTTTTGCTTCTATAATCAAAAACAGTATGGTCATTACTTAATTCTAAATCTTTAAGTATTATTTGAGGTGACTGATGACTGTTCCATTCATTAACATTTAAGCTTCCAGCAACATTAATCAATGTATCATTTGATATATCATGGACCAATTGTCCAAAATTCCAATGTAAAGCTGCTATATTTTTATCAGTTAAAGTTAGTTTAAGATGTTTCTCACCTTGTCCGATTCCTTTTGCAGATTTAACTTGCACATTCTTTATAGAAAACAATGGTGCAGCTATATCTGTTCCAAACGGTCGTAATCTTTCTAAATCAAAAATATTATCTACAGTTATATCTGATGTTTCTATCTCAGCATCAACAATTAATTGTGGCAATAACGGTTTACCATCAGCTAGCTTAGCCATTTCTTCATTCAAAGCTTTTTTTAAAGGTTCTACCGCATCAATTTCTAAAGTCATCCCTGCTGCCATATGATGGCCACCGAATTTTTGAATAAGTTCTCCATGTTTTTGAAGAAATTCAAACATTGAAACTTGTTCGATACTTCTTGCAGAACCTTTAGCATGATTCTTATCTATATCCACATTGAGTACGATTGTTGGTAAATGATATTTTTCAACTATTCTTGAAGCGACAATACCTAGTACGCCTTCATTCCAATTTTCTTTTGCAAGAATTAGAAATTGTTCATTTTGTTGTTTTTCTATTTCAGCTAACTCCATCGCTTCTTCAGTAATCGTTTCAACTATAGATTTTCTTTCTGTATTAAATTGATCCACTTCTTCAGCAAGGAAAGTTGCTTCATCATAATCTTCACTCATAAGCAATTCACCAGCTAACCTAGCATCATCAAGTCGGCCAACAGCGTTTAATCTCGGTCCAATAATAAAGCCTACAGTTTGTTCAGTTACTTCGTCATGATAATCAGCAACTTCTAATAAAGCTTTAATTCCAGAAGATGGATTCTCATTTAATACTCTTAATCCTTGTTTTACCATATACCTGTTCTCGTCTGTTAAGCTCACTAAATCGGCAATCGTACCGATTGCGACTAATCCAAGAAATGATTCTGGCAAATCATTTTTAAGCGCTTTTGATAGTTTATATGAAACACCGACACCAGCTAAATACTCAAATGGATAATTAAAATCTGGATGCATCGGATGCACGATTGCATATGCATTAGGCTTTGTTTCGCCAAACTCATGATGATCTGTAACAATAACATCTATGCCTAATTCATTTGCTATATCAATTTCATGATGTCCTTGAACACCATTATCTACAGTAATAATTAAAGTCACGCCTTCATCATGTGCATTTCTAAAAGCTGCTTCACTTGGCCCATATCCTTCTGTAAATCTATTTGGAATATACCATCCAACTGTTGCACCAAGTGATTCTAAAGTCTTCACAAGAATAGTAGTTGAGGTTACACCATCAGCATCATAGTCACCATAGACTAATATTCTTTCGTCATTTTCTATTGCTTTATGTATTCTTGTAGTTGCTTTTTCCATATCACTTAACAGCATAGGATCATGGAATAAAACTTCTTTAGATAATAACTTTTCAATTTCATCTTCAGTTGTATAACCTTTAGAAATTAATGTTTTTTCTAACAGTGGGGAAATATTAAATTTTTTTATTATTTGTTGATCAATACCTTGATTACTATCAGATACAAGCCATTGATAACGCGCTTTAGTCATAACAAATCTCCTCATTTCTACTCAAAACATTATACATGAAATATCTTACTTTCTCTACTAAACAATTTAAGCATAACAAAAGCAAGCATCTACAACCAATGATTACGATTCATAAAATATATTCAATTTTTAGCATAAAAAAGCCTGCCCTCTTTTGAGGACAGGTTTCAACAATGATTAAACTAATATTTTTTCGTCGTTTGATTTTTTCTCTTCATAAACAACTAATTTACCATTCTCTGATTTCTTAAGTTGTCGTTTTTTCAATATACCCCATAATGGGACTGCAACGAATACAGATGAGAATACACCTGAAACTAAACCAATTAATAAGGCTAGTGAGAAGTTGAAGATACTTGAAGAACCAAGTATTAATAATGCTACAACAACTATTACTACTGTTAATACTGTATTAATCGATCTCGTCATTGTTTGTCTAATTGAAGAGTTAACAATCATATCAATTGTTTCTGGTTTTGTAATGACTTTAACTTTACGTAAGTTTTCTCTTACACGGTCAAACGTAACGATCGTATCGTTAATCGAATAACCAATAATTGTTAGTACTGCAGCGATGAATGTTATATCAACTTCAAGTCTGAATAAGCTGAATACTGCAACAATCATGAACACATCATGTAGTAAGGCTAATACGGCTGTTGTACCCATTCTCCATTCAAACCTGAATGTTACGTATAAAACAATACCTATAGCCGCGTAAAGCATAGCTTTTAGTGCGTTCATTGCCAACTCTTGGCCGACAACTGGTGATACAGTACTAACGTTCGGATCATGTCCTAATTTATCTCCAAAGTCTGATTTAACCTTTTTGATTTCAGACTTATCTAAAGCATCTTTAAATTGGACTGTTGCCATCTTATTACCTGATCCACTCGTTGTAACTTGTGAAGGTTCTAATCCCATATCTTTAAATTGTTTAGACACTTGTTCAGTTTTGATTGCTTGATCTGATTGTAAATCAACTCGAGTACCACTTGTAAAGTCGATACCTAAATTCAATCTAAATATAGATACAATAATCGCACCAACAATGATCGTGATAATACTAAACGTTAATAATGGTTTAGCTAACTTAACAAAGTTAACTTTATCATATGGTGTTTTTAAGTCGTGAATATCCAATCTTTCACTTATATCATGTCTATCTTTCTTAGAAACACCAAACCAATTATATTTTTTCTTAAAGTAGTTTGAGTTAACAAGTAATGACAATAAGATTCTAGTAAAGAATACAGAAGTAACGAAACTCATTAAAATCGCTAATAATAACATAGTTGCGAAACCTTTTACGGAACTTTCACCAAATACAAATAATACTAATGCCGCTAAAATTGTTGTTAAGTTAGCATCAAGTATTGTAATGAATGAAGAACCAGAACCTTTTTTAAAGGCTTGTTGTAATGTCCTTCCTATACGCAACTCATCTTTAATCCGCTCATACATAATAATATTAGCATCGACTGCCATACCTACACCTAAAACTAAAGCTGCAAGTCCAGGGAGTGTTAACACACCTGAAATAAAGTTGAAAGCTAGTAATGTTAAGTACACATAAGCACTTAGCGTTATTACAGCAACAATACCTGGTAATCGATAATAAATGAGCATAAATAAGAATATAATGCCTACACCAATTGAAGAAGCAAGCACTGTTTCATTTAATGCATCTTTACCAAATTGAGCACCAACAGATGTAGAATAAACTTCATCTAGTTTAACAGGTAATGAACCTGAATTTAATAAATCAGCAATTTGTTTAGCTTCTTTAACACCTTTTTCTCCATCGAAGCCACCAGAAATTTCTACATTTTCTGAATTAATTGGCTTACTAACAGATGCTGCTGAAATATACTTAGGCTCTTTACCTTCTTGCTCTTTTTTAGCCTCTTTAGCGTAACTATCTCCTTTTTCATAATCCATCCAAATAACCATTAGATTAGGATTCATTTTAGAGACTTTTTCAGTTACTTCTTTAAATTTCTTAGCATCTTTCAATTTCAATGTAACTGCAACTTCGTTTGTATTATCTTTAAATCCTTGTTTAGCGCCACCTTGAACTAAATCTTTACCAGATAATAAAACTCTGTCTTTAGCATCTCTGATTGTTAAATTTGCTTGTGTAGAAAGTACTTCACGAGCTTCATCTTGGTCTTTAATACCAGCTAATTGAACGCGTATTCGGTTACCTTCTTCAACTTGAATCTTCGGTTCAGAGACACCTAATACGTTAACACGTGACTCTAATGTTTTTGCAGTTGATTTAACAGCTTCAGTATCTATCTTGTCATCCTTATCTAAAGGATTAACTTGATATAATACTTCAAATCCACCTTGTAAGTCTAAGCCTAAATTTACATTCTTTGTTATATCTTTTGTAGTTGATCCTATTAAACTAAAAACCAACACTGCAAGAAGTAAAAAGGCTACAATTCTACTCCGCTTTTTCACGATAACACCTCTTACGTAATTTGATTCACTATATATGTTATAGCATACATTAGCAGTGATTGAATAGCCATATCATTCATATATCAAAAAAAGACATGGATAACCATGTCTTTTAACATTAAATATGATAAATAATAATAAACCAATTTTCTTAAAAAGTAAACAATTTTATGAAGGGTCTACTTGTTTAATAGCTGGTTTTTCAAATGTGATTTCTTGACCTTTATCATTAACAGAAACAACAACGATTGATTCGTCAACTGCTCTAACTGTTCCTTTAATTCCACCGATTGAAGTTACTTTTTGACCTACTTCTAAACGGTTTAATAATTCACGATGCTCTTTTGCTCGTTTTTGTTGTGGTCTAATCATTAAGAACCAAACAAGTGCAAAAATTAAAATAATAGGTAATAGTTGTACTAATACTTCCATATTCAAGCTCCTTTAAAAGTTTTTGGGGTTATCTACATTTAGTCCATACTGTTCAAAAAATTCATCTTTAAAATCAAGTAATCGATCTTCTCTTATTGCTTGGCGTATATTCTCCATAAGTTTTAATAAGAAATACAAATTATGATATGTAGTAAGACGAATTCCAAATGTTTCATCTGCTTTAATCAGATGACGCAAATATGCTTTAGTATAGTTTCTACAAGTGTAGCAATCACACTCAGGATCTAGTGGTGATAAATCCTGCTGATATTTAGCGTTCTTAATCACGACTCTACCTTGAGAAGTCATGCATGTACCATTTCTTGCTATACGCGTTGGTAATACGCAGTCAAACATATCGATACCTCTTATAGAGCATTCAATCAATGCATCTGGAGAACCAACTCCCATTAAATATCTTGGTTTATTAAATGGCATTAATGGCGCAGTGTGTTCAACCATTCTGTACATTACAGGTTTCGGTTCACCTACTGATAAGCCACCAATTGCATAGCCAGGAAAATCAAGTGAAACTAAATCTTTAGCACTTTGCTCTCTAAGATCCTTGTATTCTCCACCTTGGATTATGCCGAATAAAGCTTGATCTTCTGGACGTTGATGAGCTTCAAGACATCTTTCAGCCCATCTAGAAGTTCTTTCAATAGAATTTTTTACATATTCATATTCAGAAGGCATAGGAGGACATTCATCAAATGCCATCATTATGTCTGAACCAAGATCATTTTGAATATGCATAGCTTTTTCAGGACTTAAAAACAATTTAGAACCATTTAAATGATGTCTAAAATGCACTCCTTCTTCTTCAATCTTTCTCATATCACTTAAACTAAATACTTGAAAGCCTCCAGAATCAGTAAGTATCGGTCCATCCCAATTCATAAACTTATGTAATCCACCCACTTTAGAAATGATATCACTTCCAGGTTGTAACCACAAATGATAGGTATTACTTAAAATGATTTTAGCTTCCATTTGTTTAAGTTCTTCAGGACTCATTGTTTTAACCGTTGCTTTTGTTCCGACAGGCATGAACATTGGTGTTTCAAATGAACCATGTGGCGTATGAACAATTCCTAATCTTGCACCAGACTGTTTACAAGTCTTTATGTGCTCATATGTTACTGCAGGCATGTTGTTACTCCTTTTCTATATTAATATCATTGCATCTCCAAAACTAAAAAATCTATATTTTTCATCTACTGCATGTTGATATGCATGAAGTATATTTTCTCTTGTTGAAAGTGCTGATACAAGCATTATTAAAGTAGATTTTGGTAAATGGAAATTTGTAATAAGTCCATCAATTGCTTTAAACTCATATCCAGGATAAATAAAGATATCTGTCCATCCACTTGCTTCTACAAATTCATCATTTTTAGATCGAATCGTTTCTAAAGTTCGTGTAGATGTTGTGCCAACCGAAATGATTTTATTACCTTCTGATTTAACTCTATTTAATAAATCAGCAGTCTCTGCTGTCATCTGGTAATATTCAGAATGCATTTCATGATCATCAATATTATCAACACTTACTGGTCTAAATGTACCTAAACCAACATGTAAAGTAATGAATGCAATATGAACACCTTTCGCAGCAATTTCTTGTAATAAATGTTCAGTAAAATGTAATCCTGCAGTTGGTGCTGCAGCAGAACCAACTTCTTTTGCATAAACAGTTTGGTATCTATCTTGATCTTCCAAGCGTTCTTTAATATATGGAGGTAGAGGCATTTCGCCTAGTTCATCTAATCTTTCTTGTAGAATTCCTTCATAGGAAAGTTTCATAATTCTTCCGCCTTGCTCTAATTCTTTAACGCAAGTCGCAATTATTTTCCCTTCACCGAAAGACACAGACTGACCTACTTTTATTCTTTTTGCAGGTTTAATTAATACTTCCCATTCATTATCTTCATGTTGAGTAAGCATTAGCATTTCAACCTTTGCACCTGTTTCTTCTTTTAAACCAAACAATCTAGCTGGCATCACTTTAGTGTCATTTAAAACTAAACAATCGCCTGGCGCAAGTTGGTTTACAACTTCTTTAAATGTTAAATCTTCTAATTCACCTGTTTTTTTATTACATTTAAGTAACCTACTGCTTTCTCGATCTAACAGTGGTGTTTGTGCAATTAACGATTCAGGTAAATCAAAATCGAAATCTTCAATATTCACAAACTTTGCCTCTTTCCTAATGCTTTTTATACTCGAAGTGATCATAACTAATTGCAGTAGCACGACGACCACGAGGTGTTCTTTCTATAAAGCCTTTTTGTATTAAATACGGTTCGTAAACATCTTCTAATGTAATACGTTCTTCACCAATTGTTGCAGCTATTGCATCTAATCCAACCGGTCCACCTTTATAATTATTCAAGATACATTGCATAATTTTATAATCTATATGGTCGAGACCTTCTTTATCAACTTGCAATAAATCAAGCGCATGCTTCGTTATATCTATTGATATAGACTGATTACCTTTAACTTGAGCAAAATCACGAACTCTACGCAATAATCTATTTGCTATACGTGGTGTACCTCTACTACGTTTAGATAGTTCATTGGTACTTTTATCGTCTATCTCAACATTGAAAACTTCTGCAGTACGTTTAATAATTTCTTCTAAGCTTTTATCATCATAATATTCTAATCTCAAATGAACACCGAAACGATCTCTTAAAGGCGCTGATAAACTACCTACTCTAGTAGTTGCACCGACCAATGTAAATGGCGGCAAATCAATCCTAATACTTCTCGCTTCTTCACCTTTACCTACAACAATATCTAAGAAAAAATCTTCCATAGCAGGATACAAAACTTCTTCAACTACTCTACTCAGACGATGTATTTCATCTATAAATAACACATCTCCAGGTTGTAAAGCAGAGAGAATTGCAGCTAAATCTCCTGGTCTTTCAATTGAAGGACCACTCGCAGTTCTTAAGTTTACATCCATCTCATTAGATATAATATGAGCTAAAGTTGTTTTACCTAACCCTGGTGGTCCATAAAGTAGACAATGATCTAAAGGCTCTTCTCTTAATTTTGCAGCTTTAATAAAAATATCTAAATTAGATTTAATATTATGCTGACCTATATATTGACTTAAAGTGTCTGGTCTTAACGACAATTCATTTTGGATATCATCGTTATGTTCATGCTCATCCATTAATCGCTCATCCAAAAAATCACCCCATTTACTGAATAAGTAATGCTAAACCTCTTTTAACACATGCATCGACTGTATCAAATGATTCTTTTTCTAGACCTTTTTTAACTTTACTTAATTCACGTTTTGAATAACCTAAAGCTTCTAAAGCTAATAAAGCTTCTTCTAACAAGTCGTTATCTGAATGACTATTATTAGAAAATAGCTCTGACTCTTCGGTAATTATTAATTTTCCTTTTAAGTCTAATATAATTTGTCTTGCTGTTTTCTTACCAATTCCAGGGAATTTAGTTAAATAAGCTTCGTTCTCATTTTCAATAGCAATTGCCACTTCATTTGGTGTGCTAGATGCCAAAATAGCTAAAGCTGATTTAGGTCCTATCCCAGTAACTTTGATCAAACTTAAAAACATATCTTTCTCTTCAAGATTAACAAATCCATACAATAATTGAGCGTCTTCACGAACAATTAATTGTGTATATACTTGTGTTTCTTGATCCAGTTTTGACTGAAAACGATATGAATTTGGTGTTTGAATTTCATACCCTATACCATTCGTTTCTACAACAATATGTGACGGATATAACTGTGTAACTTTTCCCTTAATATATGCATACATTTAAATAACTTCCTTTACATGCTCATTCCGATGACTTCTACTTCATCTACATACGGACTTTCTTTTATTGCATCCATTAGTTCATCTAATGATAATTCAATATTTGTTGCATTTAATGAAATTGTAATAGTTGCTCTATTTTTCATTGGTAAGCTTTGATGAATCGTAAGAACAGAGCCTTTAACTTCAGCAATTTTATTTAAAACTGTAGCAAGCATACCAATTTCATCTTGCACATATAAAATTAAAGTTAAATTCCTCGTCTGTTCTTCCAATCTATCTATAGGAAATATCGTATCTTTATATTTATAAAACGCACTTCTTGATAAATTAAATTCTTTAACTGCATCATAAATTGTTAGATTGTTATTTTTTAATAACGCATTTTTAACTTTAATAGTTTTTTGAACAGATTCTGGTAAAACATCTTCTCTAATTAAATAAAACCTTTTTGTTGATTCATTTGATTTTTTCAATTGGAACACGCCCTATTCGACAAATTCAAATTCTCCACCTAATATTCTAACTATATCACCATTTGATGCTCCACGTTCTCTTAATGCATCATCAATACCCATTGAACGCATTTGTCTTGCAAATCTTCTTACAGCTGCATCACGATTAAAGTCAGTCATCTTGAATAATCTCTCTATAGAGTTACCAGATACTACATATGCTCCATCATCATCTCTTGTAATTACAAAATGATCTCTAGATTTCTCATGTTTATATACAACTCTATGAACACCAGTTTCTTCTTCAACACTATCAAAATCCATGCCTTCTGTTTCATCCAGTAAATCTGCAATTTCATACAATAACTGGTCAACATTTTTTCTAGTAACAGTACTTATTGGAAGTATTTTGACATCTTCTTCTAACTGTTCTTTAAACATGTCTAATTGTGTCTCTGAATCAGGTAAATCCATTTTATTAGCTACAACAATTTGTGGTCTTCTAGAAAGATTCTCGTTATATGATTTTAATTCTCGATTAATTGTAACATAATCATCATATGGATCTCTTCCTTCCATTCCACTCATATCAATAATATGAACGATTACTCTCGTTCTTTCAATATGTCTTAAAAATTGATGTCCTAAACCGACACCTTCTGATGCACCTTCAATTAAACCTGGTAAATCGGCCATTACAAATCCTCTACCATCATTTGTTTGAACGACACCAAGATTTGGTTTAATCGTTGTAAAATGATATGCACCAATTTTCGGTTTAGCTTTAGATACTATAGATAGTAATGTAGACTTACCAACACTTGGGTAACCTACAAGCCCTACATCTGCCATTAATTTAAGTTCTAATGTGACTTCTAGCTCTTCGCCTGGTTCACCATTTTCACAGAAATCTGGTGCGGGATTACTAGCAGAAGCAAACCTTGAATTACCTCTACCACCACGTCCACCTTTTGCGACTGTAGCGCGTTGACCATGTTCAACAAGGTCAGCTAAAACTTCTTCATTTTCAATATTTTTAATAATTGTACCAGGTGGCACTTTTAATATTAAGTCATCTGAGCCACGACCATGCATGTTACTACTTTGACCATTTTCACCTTTTTCTGCTTTAAACTTACTTTGGAATCTAAAGTCTAATAAAGTACGTAAACCTTCATCTACCTCAAATATAACGGAAGCACCTTTACCACCGTCACCACCAGCTGGACCACCAAATGGAACATACTTTTCACGACGAAAAGCAACTAAACCGTTACCACCATCACCAGCTTTCAACGAAATCTTGACCTGATCTATAAACATGTTTACACCTCTAATTCATTTATATTGATAAAAAATTCTATTTCTTTTGCATTATCGTTTCCTGATAAAATTTCAAAATTATAATCGGAAAACATTGTATTTAATTGATTGTCATTTAACGTCAATTCATTAAGAAATACATCCAAAATGACAAATTCTTCTTCTACATTTAAACATAATCTTATTTGAATATCATCTTGTTGACTTTTAATTATTGTTTTTAAATATTGGTAAATTTCCAATAAAATGTTGTCTGCTAATTCTAGATTGTTCTGATAATAGTTATGATTTGAGCATTCAATTTCAAATGTCCATTTAGAGCCTGACGTAGATATTTTGTGTTCAAATACTTCACGCACAAATTTTCTACAAGGTGCATTTAAAAACAACTGTTCTTGCTTTAAATCTTTGTATAACTCATCAAGTAATGAATTAACCTCTTCATCTTTGCCTAACTGTTTATATGTATATAACAATTGGAATTGATTCACAAAATCATGTCTCGACTTTAAATACACATCTAAATTATTCATTTTATCACCTATATTATCAATATTCATAACATTAATTATAACATTATCACTATACGATTAAAAAAAGAAACACCAGAAAAAATTCTGGTGTCTCAATATAGTGATTATTCAGCAGCTGCGTATACAGATACTTTCTTTTTGTCACGACCAAAACGTTCGAATTTAACAACGCCGTCGATTTTAGCGAATAATGTATCGTCTCCACCGCGACCTACGTTTTCACCAGCGAAAACTTTAGTTCCACGTTGACGATATAAGATAGAACCACCTGTTACGTATTGACCGTCAGCACGTTTAGCACCTAAACGTTTTGATTCAGAGTCACGTCCGTTTCTTGTAGAACCTACCCCTTTTTTCGATGCGAAAAATTGTAAGTTTAATTTTAACATGAGTTACACCTCACTTGTAATTTAGTTTAATATATTGTCCATATTCTTCTTCAATTGTCTTCAAAGAAATTATGAGACCTTGTAATAATGTTTGTGCTTGTTCATTTTCTAAGTTTACACTACGTATATGAAAATATCCACCGTCGTCACTGTAATCTATATCAGGTGTTTCATCAGTTAAGCCAATGATTGCATTTGTTGCACCAAAGACGACTGCTGAAGCTCCAGCACAGACTAAGTCTTTGCCATATTCACCTGAATCAGCATGTCCAGACATCTCAACATCTGTAACTTGCCCTTCTTGATTCAAACTAATATCTACATTAATCATTGCTTACGCGTTGATTTTTTCGATAGTTAATTTAGTGTAAGGTTGACGATGACCTTGTTTACGTTTGTAGTTTTTCTTTGCTTTGTATTTGAAAACAGTGATTTTTTTACCGCGTCCTTGTTTTTCAACTTTAGCAGTAACTGAAGCACCTTCAACAACAGGTGATCCAACTTTAACTGAATCTCCACCTACAAATAATACTTGGTCAAAAGTGAATGAATCACCTTCATTTACGTCTAATTTTTCAACCCAAATTGTTTGACCTTCTTCTACTTTAACTTGCTTTCCGCCAGTTTCAATTATAGCAAACATACTTGCACCTCCTAATTTTTTAAGTCACGCCATTCATAGGTGACATTCGTACTTTATATACCTATGATCGAGCGGTTGTATGTAGCCTGAAACTACTCAACTTCAATAGATTACCACCTACAGCCTATGATGTCAATATTCTTTAACTAATTTGTATTTCTTTCTAATAATTTTAGAACAAACGGAAAAATTATGATTAAACAAATTAAATTAAAGAAAACTGTTGGTATAAATCTAAATAGAATAATTTGGATAATATTAATTGAAGCAATTCCTAAAAATCCATAAAAAATCATTACCCATATTTCTAACAACACAACTGAACATATTAAAAGTATTACCATCATTAATATGTCTCTATAAAATACTTTGAATAATTTATCCATCATTATTACAAAAATAGTATAGCCAAATGTATATACCCCGTATATGCCACCAAAATAAATATCAGTGAATATTCCAGTTACGATGGCTAAAATTATTGCTACTTTAGGATTTTTGTACACTGCAATAATTAATAAATATAAAAATGTTAATCTTGGTACGACTATAAATGTTTCATTAAAGACATTTATTGGAGATAGACGCGTTAATATGATATCTAAATAGAATAATATAACGCCAATTAAAGGAATAACGTAAAATCTCATTATTCCTCACCACTTTCTTTTGAAGAAGGTATTGTTTCCGGATCTCTCTTCGCAACGTATACGTGGTTCAAGTCTTTAATGTTTGTAGATGTTTTTATGTATGCAACTTTAGATAATCCATACTCATCATTTTCTACCTTTTCAACTTTCCCAACTAGTAGTCCTTTAGGAAGCTGATCGCCTAAACCGTTTGTAACTACTTTAGATCCTTTTTTTATATTGTATTTATTATCTATATCACTGATAACTAATAAATCTTTATCTTCATCATATCGATTTATCATACCGAAAATATTTTCTTCATCTTGTTGAATATCGACTGATAGTTTACTTGTCTTCACGCTAGTAGATATTAACTCTACTTGTGAAGAAAATTGATTAGCTTTTTTAATTCTTCCAACTAAACCTTCACTCGTAATAACAGCCATATTTTCTTTCATTCCACTTTTTTTACCTTTATCAATAATGATTGTATTCATCCATTGATCAGGACTTCTACCAATAACAGTCGCTGAAATTGGATTAAACTGTGAAATATCTTTCATATCTAACTCTTTTTTCAATGATTTATTTTCTTTTTCTAATCTTGCTTTATCAGCTTTAATTTGGTCTGTACTTTTAACTTCTTCTTTTAATTTGTTGATGTCTTCATCCGATGTGAAGATATTTGAGAAAAAGTCTGATACAAAAGTAACTGGATAAGAGATAATTCTTCCACCAAAAGAAGATGTATCACTCGCATATTGTTCACTAAGCGATGCTGATTGTGCTCTCACTGAATAACCAACTATTACAATTAATAAGACCATAGAAATAAGAAAAAACATTAATTTATTATTTTTAAAAAAATTCGACAATCTAAACACCTCTTAATCTTCAAATGTCTAAATAACAATGATATTACTATTTTAGCTTACAGTTCACTTTAAATAAAGTGAGAGACCGTCGAAATTAAAAATTAATATGAAGTTTTTGGTAATAATTTTATATCTGAGTTCATTTCACTTAAATCATTAATTAAATCTTGCTCAGTTTGATACACATACATTTTCGATTCACCAAACTTATACAAAATATACTCAGTACCACGTTGACCAGCTACATAATCGTCATCGTAACCCATACGCTCTAATCCCGAAACATCCATAAATTCGCTTTTATTTATCCATTTAAATGCATGCTTTGTTTGACTTAAAGGAACATTTTGTAACAATGGATTGTCTTCTACTTCATATGTAGCATTTGCTCGTTGTGGCGCAATTTCTTCAGTTTCTTGATTATCACTATTTTCAAATGGATTCAAATCGCTAATAGCAGGAACATTTCTGTACACAATTACGACTATAATTACAATTGCCAATAATGCTAATAAATTTCTAATTAACCTAAATAACCATCTCAATATTATAGACACCTCTCATTCATATATATTATACAAAAATATAATATAAATCATCATCGGGCTTTGGACTGAACTCTATAATCATTCTGTAGTCTGATGTATTTTTATCAATTCTCATATATAATCTCATTAAGAGGTGAAAATAATGGAATTAATATATATATTCTTAGCTATCTTGTTTTTAATTATCTTTTTCCGATTTTTTGTTGGGTTACTAAGAGTTGTCATAAAATTAGCTATTATTGCTTTAGTAATTTACTTCATATATCAAGGTGTTCTTTACTTTATGTGACCCTTAATGAATATCACTTGATTTTTATTAAAGAAGAAGCCGAGACAATAATTTGTCTCGGCTTCTTCTTTTTATTTATTTAGTAATTTTTTTAACAAGAATAAAGTAAGTGATACTAAAATACCCCACACTATGCCTGCACCAATTGATCCAAGAATAACACTAAATGAAAGTGATGATTCACTATTTGTTAATGTAAGTAATATTGATGAAAGAAATACACCTATAACACCTAATGCCATTATAATTCCATAGTCTTTTTTTACAATCGCTCTTTTCTTTCGTTGAAAAATAGATATTATGAATAACAATGGTAAAACAACTAAAATAAATGTAATGATTTGCAAATCAAAAACTCCTGACTCATTTTTATTTATATTATACCATTGTATCATTCATAAACATCATTAATTTCTATGTCTTCACGCATAATATAATCATTTTCAAAAATACTTATAAATTCTCCATCCCCAATAATGATATGATCAAGTAAATCTATTCCCATTAATTCACAGCAATATAGAATTCGTTTAGTCGTTTTAATGTCTTCTATAGATGGTGTTAAATCTTATCAAGAGTAAATTATGAAAAAAATGGTTTAAATCAATGTTCTTACTTTAAGTACATGTGTTTAACGTAAATGATAATTAGTTAAATATAAAAAGGTTATCCCAATCAATAGGATAACCTCTTTATACTTTACTTTATGGTTTGGTTTCGCCACTTCAAAGAAGAAATGAAATCAGAGCATTGAATGTTCCATTTTCAAACAATATATAAATACCTAGCCCAATGAATACAATTGGTACAATCCAACGTTCATATTTCTCAATTGTTTCCGATATAAAATCGAAGGAAGCTAGACGGTAACTGACATAGCACAAAACTCCAACCATAATTAGAAAGACAATAGTGACAATAAAGATTTCAGACATACTTAAGGTCGTGAAGTACGGTATATAAATGGAAAAGTCATCCGCACTGGAAGCCAATACGATGAAAGTCATCGTCAAAAATAACTGATTAAATTTTCCAGAGGAGAATAAGGATAAAATGCTACTTTCATCTTCATCCTCTTCTCCTTTAATCCATATTTTCACGCCTAGGTAAAGTGGTAAAAGTCCAAGTAGTCCGATAACCCATTGCTGAGGAATTAAATTTACAACCCCCTGTGCAACTAAAAGACTTGCTCCTATCACAATTGCAGTCCCTATATATTGTCCTATCCAAATATGTTTTACCTGACCTTTTTTTATTTGCGAAAACAAAAGAATTAATATGACGAGATAATCAATTCCTGTTGCTACATATACCGCAGTAGCCGTCAGTATCGTCGCGATCATTTTATCATCTCCAATATTTTAGGGATAGGACTTTTCTTCAAAATGAAAAGTCCTTCCGTAAATTGCACACATATAGTACCTATTTATCCTTCACTCTCATCAGTCGCAAACTATTTAATGCTACCAAAATAGTGGCTCCCATATCGGAAAGAATCGCAATCCAAAGGGTTAGCCAGCCTGGAATAACCAATAGTAAGGCAATTATCTTAATTCCGATGGCAAACGTGATGTTCGCTTTGATGATATTTAGCGTTTTCCTGCTAAGTCTTACTGCAAATGGAAGCTTACTTAAATCATCTCCCATTAATGCAATATCAGCTGTCTCGATGGCAGTATCTGTTCCAGCACCGCCCATTGCAATGCCAACAGTGGATGCAGCAAGTGCAGGAGCATCATTGACGCCATCGCCAATCATAGCTACATTACCATGCTCGGCTTTCATTTTTTTAATATAGTCCAACTTATCCTGTGGCATCAATTCGGACTGAATATCAGAAACGCCTACATGAGCACCGATTGCTTCTGCGGTACCTTGATTATCACCTGTCAGCATAATTGTTTGCTTGATTCCTAACTGATGAAGTTTTTGAATCACATTTTTACTTGTTTCGCGGACCTCATCTGCTACAGCAATCACGCCGAGGATTGTTTGGTCCGTTCCAATAATCATGGCCGTTTTCCCTTGGTTTTGTAAAACTTTCACTTTATTTTCAAACTCAAGGCTAAAATCGGAAACATTTAATTCTTTAAAAAGCCTTGGACTGCCAATGTAATAGGTTGTTCCATCTATATTCCCTTGAATGCCCCGACCTGTAATAGAAGTGAAGTCCTTCACTCTAACATCGGAATAAGTAATATTATCTTGCTCTGCTTTCTTCATTATTGCTGAAGCAAGTGGATGTTGTGATCGATATTCTAAAGCTGTAATAATGGAAAACAGCTCTTTTTCTTCCACTTGATCATTTAACACTTTAAAATCTGTTACCACTGGTACACCTTTTGTCAGTGTTCCTGTTTTATCAAATGCGATTGCCTTAATGGCTCCTAATTCCTCTAGATAGACACCGCCTTTAATCAACACACCTTTTTTAGCTGCATTTCCAATTGCCGAGACAATCGAGATTGGAGTAGAAATAACTAATGCACACGGACATCCAACTACAAGTACCGCTAATCCTTGATAAACCCAAGTATCCCAACTTCCACCAAAGAATAAAGGTGGAACGACTGCAACGAGCGCCGCAATAACCATAATGATCGGCGTATAATATTTCGCAAATTTATCTACGAATGCTTGCGCTGGAGCGCGCTCCCCTTGTGCTTCCTCAACCAGATGAATAATCTTGGAGATAGTTGTATCCTCTACGTATTTGGTGATTTTTACTTCAAGTAGTCCCTCTTCGTTAAGCGTGCCTGCAAATACTTCATCATCTACCGTTTTGGCAACAGGGACAGATTCTCCTGTTATAGCAGCCTGGTTGACAGCCGACACACCATTTATAATGATCCCATCCATGGCAATTTTCTCCCCTGGTTTGACGATCATAATATCACCCACGGCAATATCGTCCACATGGATCATTATTTCCTGACCATTCCGCCTAACAAGTGCTTCTTTTGGGGCAATATCCATCAATGAACGAATGGACTGTCTTGCTCTATCCATAGAAAAACGTTCAAGTGCTTCACTGATTGCAAAGAGAATGACAACAATGGATGCCTCTGCCCATTCACCAATGATGGCAGCTCCAATAACTGCAACGGTCATCAGGGTTTTCATGTCGAAATCAAAGCGTATCAAATTTTGAAAACCAACTTTAAATAGTGAATATCCGCCAATTACAATCGAACTTACAAATAACATGGACGTTACAAGGTTATCTTCTCCATTTACAAAGTGAGAAAGGTAACCAAAAGCAATCAGTAATGTGGCAAACAGCAATGTGCTGTGTTTTTTATAAAACGGTATTTTCTCTTCTTTAGGAGCCTTAGTGTCTTCTTTGACCGATTGTATCGATGGATTCGACAGTTTTTCAGGAATTACCTTAAGATTCTCGAAAGCACCTGCTTTTTCAAGCTCTTCAACCGATGCGTTTCCATATACATCAATTTTAGAAGCGCCAAAGTTCACTTTTGCATCCTGAACTCCAGCTAGTTGTTTTACATTTTTTTCAAACTTCCCAGCACAGTTTGCGCAAGAAAATCCCTCCACACGGTAAACATTTTTATCTTCTGTTACCACTGGTTCGACCCTTCTTCTAGCCTTCTCTGGTGCCACTTTAAGATTCTCGAAAGCACCAGCCTTTTCCAGATCTTCAACGGTTGCACTGCCAAAGACATCAATTTTGGAAGCTCCGAAATTGACTTTAGCATCATGCACCCCTGATAGTTCTTTTACATTTTTTTCAAACTTCCCAGCACAATTCGCACACGAGAAACCCTCCACACGGTAAACCTGTTTATCTTCTGTTAATGTTTTTGTTGAACTATCCAATACTAGCAACCTCCCTTTGATGCAAGAAAGCTTTTTCTACAAGCTGTTTAACATGCTCATCATCTAGTGAATAATAGACTAATTTTCCTTCTTTACGGTATTTTGCTATACCTAAATTTTTCAATAATCTTAAATGATGGGATGCCGTAGCCGTTGAAGATTCAATGATATTAGCTACATCACAAACACATAACTCTCCCTCTAAAGACAAAACATAAGCAATTTTAACTCTTGTATCATCTGATAGAGCCTTAAAAACTTTCGCTACATCCATAGGATTCTGTTTAGCAAGGTCTTTTTTAGCCCTGTTTACCTTATCTTCATGAATATAGGTAACTTCACACATATCTTTTGTCATAATTACCCTCCTTATTCAAATGACTGTTTGTTTGATGATTATAATATATCCCACTATAAACAAATAGTCAAATGATTGTTTGAATGATATATAATTAATATTAAAAAGGATTGGTTTCTAATGTTAGAAACCAATCCTTTCGGAGATTTTAACCAAATTTTAAAGTATCTTAAACATAACTGCCCCGTTAGTTTAAGTGCATCCTTTCACAATCTGTCTACAGATTAATAATAAAAACTACTCTTTATTATACAGATCTCCATATAATTTTTGAATTTGGTTCTGTAATTTTTTATTTTCTTTTTCTAATTCCATAACTCTTCTTTTTAAGGTTTTTATAAGGATTTCCTCCGAACGAGAACTTTTCTTGGGTTTTGAGACTACATTTGATGTTATTTGACGCTCACGAAGGGATTCGATTCTTTGCCTAATATCGTGTTCCTTATAAAGCCATGATTTAGAAACATTAGCTTCCTTTGCTATTGAATTAAAATTAATAGCTTTACCTTCAATCGAAAATTTAGAAATCGCTTTGTCTACTTTTTCTCTTGTCTTTTGTGATTTCTGCTTCGCCAAACGTACAATTTCTGTTGTATTTCTAACTTGTTTATTCATTGATAATTACCCCGTTAAACTTCCAATGATTTGTTCTAAACGCTCTTTAACACGGCTATTAGTCTCTATTTGTCTTTGCCATTGTTTATCCTTTGCTATGGTTAATAACTCTTCTGTACGCTCTAACTGTTCTTCGTGCTGTGGTAAGAATTGCTTACTGGTACAGAAGTGAGTGCAATCTAAGCATGCATTCGCATGTGGACAACCACCTGCTATTACTGGCAATCTACAATAACCATTTGGAAGCACTTGTGCATTTATATTTTTCTTGAACCATTGAAGCTCTACATCATCGACTTCACTATCATCATCTAGATTGAGCACATCTCCATTATTGGTAACCAGTTTTTCTTGAAATTTAGTAAATTCATTTTTTAGAGTTTCATCAAAGATATGAGCGTATCTGCTTGTCATTTCTGGGCTTTCATGTCCCAAAAATTTCTGCACAATATGCTGGGGCACCCCGTTGTTAATCATTCTTGTTCCTACTGAATGGCGAAAGGCATGGGCATGGAATCTATAAATCTCGCCTAATTTATCCACTATATTTTGCTCATAAGCTAATTTATTTAATTCGCCTCTAAATGTTTCTTGTTTTAATGGCGATCCATCTTTTCTTGGAAAGAGGTATTCACTATCTGGAAATTCCTCTGAAACTTTATCTTCCCGAACTTTAATAAGTAAAACTACCTCTTTAGATATTGGAACTATATGCTCCTTTTTCATTTTCCATTGATAATACTTTAAAAAGTAATCTCCATCTTTGTCCTCTAATAAACAGCCTTTTTTCAAGGTGCACAATTCACTTATCCTCATTCCACATTCTTGAACAATCATAGTCATCGTAGCTATATATTCGGGTAATTTATCAAGATGACTGTTCAATTGCTCTAGAACGAATTCGTCTATAAAGCGAGGTTTTGCTCTTGGTATTGTCGGATAGTCCTCGGGATAAATTAATAATTTGGAAGGAACATCATCCCATTCTAGCCTATGAAGGGTACTAAATAGTCCTTCCAATATAGAGATCCTCCCAGTTATTGTACTAGGTTTTATCCCCATCATGTTTAGTTCACTTAAATATGCTTCAATTTCCACTCTCGTTAATTGGTGTACTCTCTGAACGTGTTTAAACTTTATGTCCAGAAAATTAAAGAACTCTTTAAGTTTTTGGGCAATATCACTTACATAGGAAAAGCTATCCATGTTCAATCTTAACTTACAATATCTTTTTACAAGCTGTTTAAAATATGTATTCCGAAACCCTTTAAAGTTAATTGTATATTCATATTGTGTTGGGTTAACCTTATCATCTGGCAAAGGTAA
This sequence comes from Mammaliicoccus sp. K-M42, assembly GCF_022386375.1. Taxonomy (NCBI): domain Bacteria; kingdom Bacillati; phylum Bacillota; class Bacilli; order Caryophanales; family Staphylococcaceae; genus Mammaliicoccus; species Mammaliicoccus sp. K-M42. The sequence continues at coordinate 221,809 of NZ_JAJNIS010000001.1, forward strand.
GTTTCGTCTATCCCAAACGTCTTTATCCCACTCCTCTCCATCAAAATAAAAATCCTCATAAAACTCAATAAATTGTTTAAGATTAGTAACATAGTAAGAATTAGCTTTTACAGGTGTTTTTTCTTGATTAGCAGTAATCTTATAATTAGTGGTGGTAATTCTAACACCCTGTTTTGTCAAATATGTTCTATACTCCGTCATTGCTTTATCAATAGGAACTTCAGTAATTGAAGTAATGCTGGGATACTTTAAATCTAAAAAATCCAACATTTTATTAATTACTGTTCCTTTTCTAATCCAGACAGTTTTTGCATTCCATATTCCATTGTTTAAATGGTAAAAATAAAAATATTTCAATTCTGTTCTTAACCACAGATTTTTAACACGTTCAAAACGAACCCAACGATTTCTTAAAGCAGGATTCTTACTTAATTCTATGGCAGAAGGATGTGGACATTTTCTTATATCCCAACTATTATTAGCCCAAAACCCTTGCATTTCTTCATTCATTACAGCTATTTTTTTGCTGATCTCACTCTGACTGATAATTTTCCTTTTACTAGAAGCATTCATTTCTTATGCTCCTTTCTCTCAAGGTATTTATTAAACTCATTTTTCATATCCTGATCTGAAAGATGAACGTAGGTATTTAACGTTGTCTGAACATGTGCGTGACCTAATCTCTTTTGAACGAACGCAACATCCCATCCTTCCCTAATTAGCTGCGTTGCGTGAGTGTGGCGAAGCATATGCGATGTAAATTCTATTCCAGTCCTTTTAACTATTCTTCTAACTAGATCAAGAACACTTTGGTACTTTAGTGGTTTCCCAAAATAGCCTTCTTTTAAGGAAATAAAAACATAGTCATGCTCCAATTCCTCACTATACTCATATACCAAGTAATCTGTATAAAGTGACATCAGTTCTTTACTCACATGTATTGTTCTTTCCTTCCTTAATTTAATATAAGCTTCATTAACATTAACATCTCTAGGTGTTAAATGAATTTGATTGTCCCAAGTGGCAATATCTTCAAGCCTAAGCGATAACACTTCACCGATTCTTAAACCACCTTCATACATAAGCATTAAAATTAACTTATCTCTTTTCGTATGACAAGCGTCAATAATTTGCTTAACTTCCTCTGCTGTCAATGTTCTTATCTGTTTCTTTTTAACCCTTAACTTTAAGACATTCTTTTGGTATCTACCCTTATTAACATGATGTAAAAATCCTTTGAAGTTTCTTCCCTTTGCTTGTTTAAATACATCAATTGATTTAAATTCTCCTAATCTACTTAAATAATCAAGAAAACTCATAACGGCATTTAAAATTGTATTCACTGTCGTTTCTTCTCTTATGGCTTCTTTTGGCTGAAGATCAATTACATTATTTGCTGTTGGATATCTCAACCAACCTACGAAGTCTGCTAACAACTCAAAGTTAATATCATTAAGAATAACGCCTCTCTGTTCCATGAACTCATACAGCAACTTTAAATGATAGCAGTATGCTTTAATGGTATTTGGAGACTTACCAGTGTTATCTAAGTATTTAATAAATTTCATTACTGGTTCAATTAGCTGGTATTCTTTATCTAGTAATAAATACAATGGATACGGCTTATTCTCCACTTCCATCCTTTGAACCCTCACACGCGCCCCCCTCTTTAAACACTTTAAGTACTACAAATTATAAACCTTGTTAATTTTTATTTAAAGTAAAATCTCCCTTTAACATCTCCTCCTGAACTACTTTAACTACTATTATTTATTATACTATGGTTAATGGATCTCCGCTCGGATGATTATGAGCTATTACAATGGATGCCGCCGAATGTTTGATTGCCTCTCTTAATAAATCTCTCGGATGTACTACTGCCATATTCAAAGAACCTATAAATATAGATTGTTCATGTATAATTTGATTTTTAGTGTTTAATAGCAACGCAACAAAGTGTTCTTGCTTTAAATATCTTAGTTTCTCCATCAAGTAATTTGCTACATCTTGTGGCTCATTTATTTCAAATTTATCCAATACTGTATTACTATGCATTCTTTTAGCTAATTCAATGACAGCTAAAATAGTAATGGCTTTAGATTCTCCTATTCCATTTACTGTTAATAATTCAGGCAAAGTAAGGTGCCTTAATTCTCTAGTGTTCTCTACTAAATTTAACACTTTATTTGCACATTCTAAACTCGAATATTGTTTACTACCAGAATTGATGATTATTGCCAATAACTCTCTATTAGTTAGTTTATCCGGACCATAAGATTTTAATCTTTCTCTCGGTTTATCTTCGTGTTGTAAATCTTTAATTTTAATGACCATGTAAGCCTCCTAAAAAATAATAATTAAGTTGATGATTAAAAATCAAAACAAATAGTGTAGAAACTGTGATAAAAGGAACTAAAGGAACTTTCTTCATAAGATTTTTACAAGCACAAGAATAAAGTAAGACGAAAATTCCTGCAATAATGAACGTGAACATAAACATTAATAAAAATTGAGAATTGGATAGTATAATACTTAATAAAGAAAATAGTTTTATATCACCGTATCCTATACTTTTATTAGAAATAAAATAAACACAATGAAGTAAAAACAGAATAAGAATTGATAATAAAAAACCTTTCAACGACATATCAAAAAGCACTAAAGCTGTTATAAACATTATAATTAATACATGGTTAGGAATAATATAGTGCTTCATATCATAAATAGATAAAGGGATTAAAAATATGACTAAGAAATAATATAATAGAGGATCAAACGGTGTATTGCATATTAGAGGTATTAAAAAAAGTGTTCCTAGTATAAGTTCACATAAAAATAAATCTAGAGATATCCTACTCTTGCAAAATCTACATTTACCTTTTAAACATAAGTAACTGATAATTGGAATAAGATCTCTAAACAAAATATTTTTACAACAATTCTCACACTTAGAACGACTATGAAACATATTATAATTTATGTTTGTTGTACTTGTGAGTTGATACATATAACTAGCTAAAATTGCCCCCAACAAAAAGAGTAAAGCCATTATTTCATTCTCCTTTTTTGATATATATATAAATATACCAAAACAACTCGTTAAACGTATAACTACAGTTTTTGAACTTATGAGTATGCCATTATAAACATTAAAATATTATTCATAAAAAAACTTGAAAAACTCTATGTAATAACATGAGTTTTTCAAGTTTTGTAATATTTATAAAAGTTAAAAACCTAATCCTAAAGCAACGAATATTCCAGCCATACATATAACAACCCATAGTACTAATAACTTCCATATAAATTTCACCCATTTAGTATAAGAAATTCCGGCAACAGCCAATCCACCCATTAAAGAGGCGGAAGTTGGGAATATACTATTACTCACTGCGTCTCCATATTGGAAGGCAAGTACTGCCATCTGTCTATTAATACTTAATAAATCAGAAATCGGGACCATAAGTGGCATAGTTGTCATTGCTTGGCCCGATCCTGATGGTATAAAGAAGTTTAAAATCATTTGAATAACGAACATCATACCAACCGTAATACTAGCTGGTAAATCTTGAATGGTGTTTGTTAAATAATACACTATAGTATCTATAATTTTACCATTTTCTAATACGACAACAATTGCTTTAGCAAATCCTACAATTAAAGCACCGAACAAAATAGATTTCATTCCTTCTACTAAAGCATCAAAAGTTCCATTAAACCCTAGACCACCGATAAACCCTGCTAATAAACCTGCTAATAAGAAATTAGCACTCATTTCATTAAAGGACCATCCGAATGTAAAAATACCAAATACGTTAAAACAAATTGCAGCGACTAGCAAAATTAAACAAAATGATTGTCGTTTTGTAAATCTGCCAATCTTAGGTTGGTCAGCAATATTATGTTGTTCTTCTTGTTCTAATTCATATACTAAACTTTTCTTTGGATTTTTCTTAACTTTTCGAGCATATAACATTACATAAATGATGCCAACAATCAATACACATATATAAATGATCGTTCTAAATTGCCAGCCTGAAAACAGAGGAATTTCAGCGATTTTTTGTGCGACTCCAACCGTAAATGGATTGAGCATGCCTCCTAGAAATCCTGCTGCTGCCCCCATTATAATCATTGCTGTACCAGTCATCGCATCATACCCAACTGCTCTTGCGATTGCTATACCTATCGGAACAAATATAATAGTTTCTTCAGCCAATCCAATAGAAAAACCGAGTAATGAGAAAATAAACATCGTTAGAGGAATCATAAATTTGCCGTTTTCCCCTAACTTGTTCATTGCAGCATTTACACCATTTGTAATAGCGCCAGTCTTATGTATAATACCAAAAGCGCCACCTACTAGAAATATGTAAAAAATAATATCCGCGCCACTAATTAAACCTTCAGGAATCGATCTAAAGATTTCTAAAAATCCAGATGGTTGACTGTCTACTAAATGATAAGTACCTGATACAACTTCTTCTCGATCATTTACAGTTTTACGTTCAAATTCACCTGAAGGTATTACATAAGTTAGCAAGCAACTTATCGCAATAATAAATAGTAAAATCGCATATGTATGAGGATTTTTGAATTTTATTTTCTGTTTATTGTTTTCTTTCATATAATCTCCCCTTTAGTAATATATATTACTCATACCCTATTTTTCAGAATATAATGAATTTTTACACAAAAAAAAGATAACGACATTTTTCATTTTGTCGTTATCTTTTAACTCATTTATTATTAAACAAACAATTTTCTTACTTCACTTATAAAATACAAACTACCGGTTATAACAAGTAATTCACCATCATATTCATCGATAAAGCTATTATAATTTTGAATCTTTTCAATGTGATCATGTTCTAAGTAATCATAAACTGCATCTATTGGTAATGCTTTTGGAAAATCAAATGTCGTTACATAGAATCTGTTCGCTACGTCTTCTAAACTGTTTAACATTTTTCCAATAGGTTTTCCTTCAATAGCTGCAAACAATACGTCAATTTTTTTATCAGAATAATACTGATTCAAAGTATTAACTAACGCATCTATACTTTCTTTATTATGAGCACCATCAATTAATATGAGAGGCTGATCTTTAACTTTTTCAATACGGCCTGACCAAGTCGTATTCTCAATGGCATCTATCATTTTATTAAAGTCTAATTGTATAATCCCTCTTTGAAACATTTCAATGAGCGTTGTAATTGCAAGTGCAGCATTTTCATGTTGATGTTGACCAATCATTTTTAGTTGAATATTTTCAAGTTCATAACTTTCATATCTGTAAGTAAATTCAGCATCATCAGAAATAACATGAATATCTCTATCTAATTCTAAACCTTTATTATAATTAGTTTCTACAACTTCACGCACAAAATGTAGCGCATCTTTAGGTTTAATTGAATAAACAAGAGGTACACTTGGTTTAATTACACCAGCTTTTTCCCTAGCAATATCTATATAAGTTTCACCTAATATATTTGTATGGTCTAAACCGATACTTGTTAATACTGTCATAATTGGTTGGAATACATTAGTTGAATCATTTAAAGCTCCTAATCCTGCTTCAACTAAAACAAAATCAACAGGGCGTATAGATCCAAAATATACAAACATAATTAATGTGATAATTTCAAATTCTGTAGCTGGTCCTAAATCAGTTTCAGTTTCAAGTCTTTCTGAAATTGGTTTAACTATTTGAACTAAGTCAACTAATTCATCGTTAGTTATCGGAACACCGTTAATGCTTATTCTTTCATTAAATGTAACGATATATGGTGAAGTAAAAGTACCAACTTCATAATTATTTGCTACAAGTGCATTTCTTAAATAACTGACTGTTGATCCTTTACCATTCGTACCTACTACATGAACTGCTTGAATATTATCTTCAGGATGGTCCAGTTTACTGAGCATCCACTTCATTCTTTTAACACCTGGTTTAATACCAAATTTAGTTCGTTCGTGTATCCAGTGTAAACTATCTAAATAATCCATTAGCTTTCCTAGCCTTTCAATTGTTCAATTCTAGCTAGTACACCATCATATTTTTCTTGATAATTAACTTTTTTATCTTTCTCTTCGTTAATAATCTTTTCAGGTGCATTAGCAACGAACTTCTCATTGCTCAATTTTTTATTAACACGATCTAATTCTTTTTGCCATTTATTAAGTTCTTGCTCAAGTCTTTCTATTTCTTTGTCCATGTCAATTAATCCTTCTAATGGTAACACCACTGTAGCACCAAATACAACTTCAGTCATCGCTTTTTCAGGTATTTCTATAGAAGTATCGATAATTAACTCACTTGGATTACAAAAACGCATTAAGTAATCTTTATTATCTAAAAGTTGCTCTTTAACTTTTTCGTCTTTTGCTTCGATATGAATTGGCACTTCTTTAGACATCGGTGTATTCACTTCACGTCTAGCTTGTCTTACAGATTTAATAATTTCAACTAACAGTTGCATTGAAACTTTACTGTTTTCATTTGATAATTCTGGTTTAACTTCTGGCCATGAAGCGTTTATGATTGTTTCTCCTTCATGAGGTAGAGCTTGCCATATATGTTCAGTTACAAATGGCATTAATGGATGTAACATTCTCATTGTTTGATCCAGTGTGTAAGCTAATACTGAACGCGTCATTTGTTTTTTAGACTCATCTTCACCATTCATTGGTATTTTACTCATTTCAATATACCAATCACAGAACTCATCCCAAATAAAGTTATAAAGTACGCGACCAACTTCACCAAATTCATATTTATCACTTAAATCTGTAACATTTGCTATAGTTTCGTTTAATCGTGTAAGAATCCATTCATCAGCAACAGATTTTTCACCTGATAAATCTATATCTTCAAACTTAAATGATTCACCAATATTCATAATACTAAAACGAGAAGCATTCCAAATCTTGTTGATAAAGTTCCAAATAGCTTCAACTTTTTCAGTAGAATAACGTAAATCGTGTCCAGGTGATGAACCAGTAGCTAAGAAGTATCTTAAGCTATCCGCACCATATTCGTCTATAACATCCATTGGGTCAACACCATTACCTAATGACTTACTCATCTTACGGCCATCTTCAGCTCTTACTAAACCGTGTAACAAGACATCATTGAATGGTTTTTGTCCAGTAAATTCAAGCCCTTGGAAAATCATTCTCGATACCCAGAAGAAAATAATATCATAACCTGTAACTAATGTGTTAGTTGGATAATAACGTTTAAAGTCTTCATTGTTTTCGTCTGGCCATCCTAATGTAGAAAATGGCCATAATGCAGAACTAAACCATGTATCAAGAACGTCTTCATCTTGAGTCCAATTTTCAATATCTTCTGGCGCTTCTTCTCCTACATATGTTTCACCTGTCTCGTTATGATACCAGGCTGGAATTTGATGACCCCACCATAGTTGTCGAGAAATTGTCCAGTCGCGGATGTTTTCCATCCATCTATTAAATGTACCTTCAAATCTGTCTGGAACAAAATTAATACGATTTTCAGTATCTTGGTTATCTAAAGCTTGTTTAGCTAGAGGTTCCATCTTCACAAACCATTGAGTAGATAAGTAAGGCTCAACTACTGCCCCACTTCTTTCTGAATGGCCAACTGAATGCTCATGTTCTTCAACTTTAATTAACTCTCCAGTTGCTTTTAAATCTTCAATTAATTGCTTACGGCATTCAAAACGATCTAAACCATTATATTTACCAGCAAGCTCATTCATTGTACCGTCTTCATTCATAACGTTAATTTTTTCTAGTTGATGTCTTTCACCAATTTCGAAGTCATTAGGATCATGAGCAGGTGTTACTTTCATTGCTCCACTACCAAATTCAATATCAACATAATCGTCACCAATGATTGGTAATTCACGACCAATAATTGGTAAAACAACAGATTTACCTATTAAGTGTTTATATCGATCATCGTTTGGATTAACAACAATTGCAGTATCTCCAAGCATCGTTTCAGGACGTGTTGTTGCTATTTCAATAGCACCTTCTCCTTCTTTAAACGGATACTTAATATGATAGAAATGCCCTAATATATCTTCATGTATAACTTCTATATCAGAAATTGCTGTTTTAGTTTGTGGATCCCAGTTAATAATTCTTTCTCCACGATATATCAAACCTTTATTATACATATCAACAAACACTTTTTTAACTGCTTGTGATAATCCTTCGTCTAATGTAAAACGTTCACGACTATAGTCTAAACCTAAGCCTAACTTAGACCATTGTGCACGAATAAAGTCTGCATATTCTTCTTTCCATGACCAAGCATGTTCAAGGAATTTTTCTCTACCTAAGTCATGTCTAGTCAATCCTTGTTCTTTTAATTTGCCTTCAACTTTAGCTTGGGTTGCGATACCTGCATGGTCCATACCAGGTAAATACAAAGTATCATACCCTTGCATTCTTTTCATTCTAGTTAAAATATCTTGTAAAGTTGTATCCCATGCATGACCTAAATGTAGCTTACCAGTTACATTTGGAGGCGGAATAACAATCGTATACGTTTCTTTGTCTTTATTTTCACTTGGTTTAAAACAATCATTTTCTAACCAATGTTGATAACGGCCTTCTTCAACCTTTTTAGGGTTATATTTAGGTTCCATTTCCATTATTTATCACTCCTTTTTAATATAAAAAAACCCGTCCTAAATGAATAGGACGGGTTAAACCGTGGTACCACCTAAATTCAATATAATTTCTTATATTGCACTTTAACGATTATCGCTCGCACACGCATTAATCTACTTAGTTTCAATTAACGTTCAAATTAAGGCTACCTTCAATCATCATTAATATGTATTCACACCAACCATACACTCTCTTCAAATAATCAATGATTTACTCTTCCTTGTTAAATATTTAATTACTTTAATAATATAAGCACTTTCAATATAAGTCAATATTGAAAGTACTAATTACCGTATTTCTTAGACCTTATGCTTAAGAAAACCTTTATTAATGGTGAAATAATTAGAAGTATAAAAAATATCCTAAAAATATGATAGCTTGAAATCATTGCGACATCTCCACCAGTTTCAAGCGCAACTACTATAATTTGTGCCATTCCCCCTGGAGCAGCACTTAAAAACAAGTCATTAATATTGTCATCAATAAAAAGATCAAAAATAAACACAAGTATAAAAGCACCAAGTATTAACGAGACATTTTGGAATGCTATTGCAAACACAGTCTTTTTAGTCAGATTATTTATTAAATCAGATATTTGAACCCCTATTCTTATTCCGAATAACACTTGAGCAATTATAATCAACTGATAATCTAAAGAGAAAACCTGTTCAGTATATAAATTCCAAGTAAGAAGAACAAAAATTGGTGCAAGTAAATGAGGAACAGGAAACTTAATCTTGTAGAATAATAAAAATAAAATAATTATTCCTACAATCAACGTAATATATCCCGTTAAATCTAAAACTGAAAATATGGAAGGTGCTGCATCAATTTGTCTAGAACTTGAACCATTACTACCATATATTGAAGAAATAATAGGAACTAAGATTACAACAAACATAATTCGTGATGTTTGAGTAAGTGTAACGATGAGTAAGTCTGCTTTTTTATTCTCTTCCGCCATAACAACCATTTGGCTTAGAGCTCCAGGGATTGCACTTAATAATGCTGTTTCAAATGAAACATTGGCTATCTTTTTAAAGACTATAGATATAATTAAAGCGAGTAATATGATAAATACTGACATTAATACAATCTGCAACCATTCATCTTTTATATCATGAAGTACATCAAGTGTAAAAGTAGAACCCATTTGAACTCCTAAAATGAGTAATCCTATATTACCTAACCAATTCGGCCATTTAATCGAGCGTTTCATCAATTTTATAACGATAATGCTAGCAAATATCGGACCAAATAACCAAGGTAAAATCATATGAATGCTTTGGAGTATAAAGCCAAGTATTATAGCTAGCAAACTTACAATTATTATGTTCTGTTTATTTCTATGCATCAATTAACACCTCATGTAAAATTATACCATTATTAAAAATATAAATTGAGGTTATAATTGTTATTTTGTAATTCTAGATAGTGCTGTATCAAATGCTTGAATTGTTTTTTCTATATCTTCTTTAGTATGAGCTGTTGATAAAAAAGTACCTTCGAATTGTGATGGTGGCAAGAATACACCTTCTTGAGCCATTTCTCTATACATATTACTAAACATTTCTAAATCTGATGAATTAGCTTCATCAAAATTAGTAACTGGACCTTTATTCAAGAAATAACCTATCATTGAACCAGCACGATTAACTGTTATTGGTACTTCATGTTTAGAAAACACATCTTTCAGACCTTTTTCAAGTAAATCTCCTAATTCATTAAAATAGCTATAACTATCTTCAGTTAGCTCACTTAAAGTTGCAAAGCCACTCGTCATAGCCAATGGATTTCCTGAAAGTGTTCCTGCTTGATAAACATTACCAACTGGCGCTATTTCTTCCATAATTTCTCTTTTACCACCGAAAGCACCTACCGGTAATCCTCCACCAATAACTTTTCCTAGACAAGTTAAGTCAGGCGTAACACCAAAATACCCTTGTGCACAATTGTATCCTACTCTAAATCCTGTCATAACTTCATCAAAGATTAATACAGAACCATATTCTTTAGTAATATCACGTAAACCTTCTAAGAAACCTTCTACTGGTGGTACTACACCCATATTACCGGCAACAGGTTCTACAATAACACCTGCGATATCATCACCAAATTGTTCAAAAGCCACTTTTACAGCATCAATATCATTATAAGGAACTGTTATTGTATTTTTCGCAGTGCCTTCAGGTACGCCTGGAGAGTCTGGTAATCCTAAAGTTGCTACCCCAGAGCCAGCTTTGATTAGTAATGAATCACTATGTCCATGATAACAACCTTCAAATTTCAATATTTTATTTCTGCCAGTATAACCTCTTGAAAGTCGTAATGCTGCTAATGTTGCTTCTGTTCCTGAAGATACCATTCTTACCATCTCAATAGATGGAACACGTTCAATTACGAGTTGTGCCATTTTATTTTCAAGCTCTGTAGAAGCACCAAATGAAGTTCCTTTATCTACCGCTGCGTGTAAAGCTGTTTTAACTTTTTCGTGAGAATGACCTAAAATTAAAGGCCCCCAACTTAATACGTAATCAATATATTCATTACCATCTACATCATATATTTTTGACCCTTTACCGTGATCCATAAATATCGGCGGTGTATCTACAGATTTAAATGCTCTAACTGGACTATTTACGCCACCAGGCATTAAATCTACTGCTTCTTTATATGCTTCAATTGATTGTTCGTATCTCATATTAATAGTCTCCTCCATCTAGATATTTACAAATATCTTTTGCGAAATAAGTAATAATCATGTCTGCTCCAGCACGTTTCATTGAAGTCATTTGTTCCATAACAATTTTCTCTTCATCTATCCAGCCATTTAGTGATGCTGCTTTTGTCATACTATATTCGCCACTTACGTTATACGCAACAATAGGTAAGTCAGAACGGTTACGCACATCTCTTATAATATCTAAATAACTTAAAGCAGGTTTAACAATCATCATGTCGCAACCTTCTTTAATGTCACTTTCTAATTCTCTAAATGCTTCTAAGCGATTGCTCGGGTCCATTTGATATGTTTTACGATCACCAAATGAAGGCGCACCTTCTGCAGCCTCTCTGAAAGGACCATAAAAACTAGATGCATATTTAATACCATAGCTCATAATCGGCATGTTAATAAATCCTGCTTGATCAAGTCCTGCTCTTATTTCAGCTACAAATCCGTCCATCATGTTACTTGGTGCAATAATGTCTGCTCCAGCTTTCGCTTGTGAAACAGCTGTTTTAACAAGTAATTCTAATGACTTATCGTTATCTACATCGCTTGTAGCTTCATCTATCACACCACAATGACCATGATCTGTGTATTCACAAAGACAAGTATCTGCCACAACTAATAAATCTGGGAACTTACTTTTAGATAAACGAGTCGCTTTTTGAATAATGCCATCATCGATAAATGCACCAGTACCACAAGCATCTTTCTCATTAGGAATTCCAAAGAACATTACACCTCGAATACCTAGGTCATATGCCTCTTTTAATTCTTCTTCTAACAGGTTTAAACTCAATTGATAAATCCCAGGCATTGATGAGATTTCATTTTTAATATTATCTTCTTCAATCACAAATATAGGATATATTAAATCAGATTTATGAACATACGTTTCTTTTACCATATTTCTCATTGATTGTGATGATCTTAATCTTCTATGTCTATCAAATTTCATAATTTTACCTCTTTCAAGATTGTATTTATCATATCTTCTAAAGTAGATTCTAAAGCTATTTTAGAAGTTTGATGATATGTATTTAATTTTTGTTGAGTGATTTCTCCAATTGCATATACTTCTACGCCATGACCAATTTCTTTGTAGGTTTCAAAATAACTTGAAACTGCTGAAGAACTTGAAAATGTTATATGCGTAACTTTATTGTTTGTAATTAGTTCATGCACCTTATGAACATTATCAGTATTTGTTACTGGCTCATATATATTCAGCCTTTGAACTTGATTACTCCATTCAGATAACTGAGTTGTTAATTTATCTCTTGCTTGTTTACTGAATGGTATCAATACAGATTGATTATAAAGTTTGTCTTTAAAATCATTTAACATGCCTTCTTGCGTAAATGTTTCCGGCATTGTATCAACAGGTATATTAAGTTTTTCAGCTATTTTTTTCGTTTTAGAACCAATTACTGCAATATGATTAACTTGTATCTTTGGTAAATATGGTTCAAAAATTTTAATAGCATTTACAGACGTAAAAATAAGCCAATCATAGTGGGGTTTTAAACAAGACTGTTCAAATTGGATAGGGACAATATCTATAAATGGATAATGTCGAATCTCTACGTCTTCACGTTGAACAGTTCTTGTACTCGTAACCACTATAATCGGCTTCATTTTAACTACTCCTTATTATGCTTCTTCATTTAATTTCTTAATAATTTCATATGCACCTTGGGATTTTAATTCTTCAGATACTTGTTTACCGATTTCTACTGGATCGGTACCTACTTTTGTAGATTCATATCTTTCTTTACCATCAGGTGACATAATTAATCCTGTAAATGAAATTTCATTGCCATCTTTTGTTGCATAACCTGCAATTGGAACTTTACAACTTCCATCCATTTCATTTAAAAATGTTCTTTCGCATGTTACACACGTTTCCACTTTTTCATCATGCACAGATTTTAGAATATCTAATAATTCTTTGTCATCACTTCTACATTCTATACCTAATGCACCTTGACCTATTGCTGGAACCATTGTATCCTCTTGTAAATATTCAGTAACGATATCTTCGCTCCAACCCATGCGCTTTAATCCTGCAGCAGCAAGTATTATAGCATCAAAATCCTCAGTTTCTAATTTCTTCAATCGTGTATCGATGTTCCCTCTAATCCATTTGATTTCTAAGTGAGGATATTTAGCTAAAATTTGGGCACCACGTCTTAAAGAACTAGTACCAACAATACTGCCTGGCTTTAATTCTGCAAGTTTAACATGATTATTAGCAATATATGCATCAAAAGGAATTTCTCTCTCAGGAATACATCCAAGCGTTAATGCTTCCGGCAATTCGCTAGGCACATCTTTAAGTGAATGAATAGCAAAGTCTATTTCATGATCAAATAATGCTTGTTGTATTTCTTTTACGAATAAACCTTTACCACCAACTTTAGACAATTGAACATCGACGATTCTATCGCCTTTAGTTACGATTTCTTTAATTTCGATATCTAAATCTGGATGCTTTTCTTTCAATTTATCTATAAATTGCTGACTTTGTGTCATTGCTAATTTACTTTTTCTAGAACCTACAATAATTTTACGCATAACTTCCTCCATTATTGTTTAATTAAACCACTGATGAAATCCCGAAAACTTTGAGACCACCAAATAATTTATCATACACACTAAAAATATCATAATATTCGCTATTACTAACGTTTTAGTATTGATTGATTTTCTTACTCTTAAATATAAATAAACACCATAAAGTAGTAAAACAATTAAAGAACCGATCACTTTCATATCTATCCATATCTCACTACCAATTATAATTAAGCCCCATTGTATACCTAATATTAAACTAATAAGTAACACTAAAAATCCTATTAAAGAAAATCTAAAAACATTTTGCTCTAGTTGTTCAATACTACCCATTCTAAAGAACTTTTGATTGAACTTTTTCTCTTTTAGATTTTTTCTCTGGAGTAAATATAAAATTGCATGTGATGTACTCAATGCAAACAGAACATAGCTTAATATAGCTAAAGAAATATGTATTAATAGTAATTCATTCATAATATTAGATGCCGTATTTTCCGTATCATATTGCTCAGGTCTAAATGTATGAATAACTAAAAATACAAATCCAATTAAATTAATAATAAAGACTGTTAAATCCGTTGATTTAAAATAGTTTAAAACTAATGAAACTGTAATAATCATCCATGTATAAAAATAAAATCCTTCAAATATCGTCAAGATTGGAAATTGTTTTGTTGTAACAATATACATGCACAAAAAGATTGTTTGAAAAATCCAAACAATCCCCAGTGCATAATACCCAAGCTTTCTTACTTTAGAATTTTTTTGTATAAAGTCATAAAAATAGCACCCTAAACAAATCATGTAAATAACTAAGACAATTTCATGCAAACGTACCGCAATTACATCTTGCATAGCATCACCATATATTTTGATTAAGTTTCAACTGTGTTAGGAGACAATTGACTTCTTTTTATTTCTTTCTTTGTATCATTTAATCGATCTACTTCATTCGTAATATTAAAGATTTCTTGGAATAATTCTAATTTTTCTGCTGATTTTTTATCAGTTGATAATTCTTTAGCTTGAGTTATCGGATCTTTTAATAATTGATTTACGATACTTTTCATATGCTTAGATATAACTTTTCTTTCTCTTTCAGTCATATCAGGTAGTTTTCTTTCGACACTTACCATTGTTTCTTCTTGTATATGTGATGCTTTACCTCTAAGTGCTGTAATTATCGGCACAACGCCTAGCATATTCACCCATTCTTCATGCTTATCAATTTCTTTAGCAATAAGCAATTCTATTTCACGAGCTGCTTGCTCACGTTCAGCTAGATTTGCATCTACAAGGCCGTTTAAATCATCCACATCATAATTAAACATTAGTTCTAAGTCATTCACTTCAGGATCTATATCCCTTGGCACAGCAATATCAATTAATACAAGTGGTTTATTTTTTCTAAAGCGCTCAACATCTTTCATCATATCTTTAGTTAATACATAATGTTCCGCACTCGTAGAACTAATGACGATATCAGCTTCCATCAACGAACATTGTAGTTCATTCATGCTTTTAGCTACACCTTTATATTGCATAGCTAATGCTTCAGCTTTTGCAACAGTTCTATTTAAAACAGTAATGTCATTTACACCACTACCATTCAAATTAGCTACTGCTAACTCAGCCATTTCTCCTGCTCCAATGATTAATGCTTTCTTATTATCTAGTTTGCCAAGTACTTTTTTCGATAATTCCACAGCTGCATATGAAACTGATACGGCATTAGAAGCTATGTCTGTTTCGTGATGACCACGTTTAGCCAATGTTATAGCTTGTTTGAATAATCGATTAAACATAGTACCTGTTGTAACCTCAGTTTGTGCAATTTGAAACGCATCTTTCATCTGTCCTAAAATTTGCGTTTCACCTAGAACCATTGAATCTAAACCAGATGATACTCTGAACAAATGTTCCACTGCTTCATTCTCAGTTAACACATTTGTATAAGATTTAATCGTATCTAACGATTGGTCAAACCAATCAGCTAAGAAAGACTGAATATAATATTTACCAGTGTGTATTTGATCTACAACAGCATATACTTCAGTTCTATTACATGTCGATAAAATGACACATTCTAAAATTGATTTTTTATTACTAAGTGTTACGAGTGCATTCTCAATTTCTTGATCATTAAATGATAGTTTTTCTCGCATCGCAACATCTGCAGTCTTATAGTTTACGCTTACTACAACAACATGCACTTCTAACGCCCCCATTAATTTATGTCCAATGTCTAAATTATAACATTTCTAATTTAGGAATGTGAGGATTTTGTTTAAATAAATTGTGACAATAATGCCCATATATTGTCTGTCTTATCTTTATTTAATGAAGAATAACTTATTAATTTATCCTCAGAATCAACCTCTAATGTTTCTCGTATGATTTTTAAATGTTTTTGAACTTTACCTTTTGGTATCTTATCCTCTTTCGTTGCGATAATAATTGTAGGTATTTCAAAATGTTTTAAATAATTATACATCAATACATCATCTTGAGTCGGTTTGTGTCTTATATCCACTAATTGAATGACACATTTTAACTCATTTCTAGTCGTTAAATATTGTTCTATCATCTTACCAAACTGTTCTCTTTGTTTTTTACTCACTTTTGCATATCCATATCCTGGTACATCAACAAATACAAGTTGTTCATCTATATTAAAGAAGTTTAAAGTCTGTGTCTTCCCAGGTTTAGATGACGTTCTAGCAACTTTTTTTCTTGATATTAATGTATTAATAAACGTTGACTTACCAACATTAGAACGCCCACTTAGAGCAATCTCTGGCAAACCAGTTTCAGGATATTGCTTTGGATCAACTGCACTTATAATTATATCTACGTTATTCGGATTAATTTTCATTGTTTTCTCCTACAAATTTGTTTCTTTTATTATATCTTATATTGGCTACATTTTAAACAAACCACAAAGATTAAAGGCTGAGACAATATATTGTCCCAGCCTCTAATAGATTAATAAAGTTTATGCTGATGTTTTTTCATCATTTATTAAGTTACCTTCACTATCAAATAAGTTAGGTAATTTATTATCTCTAATTGTATCTTCAGTAATCACTACTTTACTAACATCGTTGCTTGAAGGAATATCAAACATAATATCAATAAGAGCTTCTTCAATTATAGAACGTAATCCACGTGCACCAGTTTTACGTTCTATAGCTAGTTCACTAATAGCTGTTAATGCATTTTCATCAAATTGTAATTCAACGTCATCTAATTCAAGCATTTTAGTATATTGTTTTACTAATGCATTCTTAGGTTGAGTTAAGATGTTTTTCAATGCATCAACATCTAATGTTTCAAGATTAGCTACAATAGGAATTCTGCCGATAAATTCTGGAATTAAACCATAAGATTGTAAATCTTCAGGTCTAATTTGTGATAGTAATGACTCTTCATCACTAATTTCTTCACCAGAACTACTAAATCCAATGATTTTTTCACCTAATCTACGTTTAATGACTTCATCGATTCCATCAAATGCACCACCAAGAATAAATAGTATATTTGTTGTATCTATTTGAATGAATTCTTGGTTTGGATGTTTTCTACCACCTTGTGGCGGAACACTAGCTGTTGTACCTTCAAGAATTTTAAGCAATGCTTGTTGAACACCTTCACCAGAAACATCTCTTGTTATAGATGTGTTTTCAGATTTACGTGCGATTTTGTCAATCTCATCAACATATATAATACCCTTTTCAGCACTTTCAACATCAAAGTCAGCTGCTTGGATTAATCTTAAAAGTATATTTTCTACGTCTTCACCTACATAACCAGCTTCCGTTAAACTAGTTGCATCTGCTATTGCAAATGGAACGTTTAATGATTTGGCTAATGTTTGAGCAAGTAATGTTTTACCACTACCAGTTGGCCCAATTAATGCGATATTACTTTTTTGTAAATCAACACCATCTTCACTTTCTGAAGGTTGTTGAACACGTTTATAATGGTTATAGACAGCTACTGCTAATGATTTTTTAGCATTTTCTTGTCCGATAACATAATCATTTAATTGCTCCATAATTTCTTTAGGTGTAGGAACTTCAGTAAATTGTTCTGGCTCTTGTGACTTCAATTCTTCTTCAACTATTTCAGAACAAAGCTCTATACATTCATTACATATATAGACACCACTACCAGCTACAAGTTTTTTAACTTGATCCTGCTCTTTACCACAGAAAGAACATTTTAAGTTTTCTTCACCATCGTTAAATTTAAACATTTTTACACCCCTATTCTTTTTAGACTATACTAAATGTTTTTTACTTTTTCAAATTAAACGAACTAAAAAAGAATAGTAGCAGAAAAATTCTGCTACTATAATTAATTTATACCGAATAACAATTATTCTCCAACTGATTCAGCAACTAATAAGTCGATAACTTTTTGAATTTTAAGGTCGTTAACTAAAATATCGTTATTACCTAATGTTGATTTAATATCTTCAACAGATAATCCAAATTGTTCGCTCATTTTAGTCAATTCTGCTTCAACATCTGAATCAGAAACTTCAATGTTCTCAGCATCAGCGATAGCTCTTAAAGTTAAATTAGTTTTAACACGTTTTTCAGCGTCTTCTTTCATTTGTGCTTTAAGTTCTTCTTCTGATTGGCCTGAGAATTGATAGTATAATTCAAGGTTTAAACCTTGTTGTGAAATACGTTGTTCGAATTCTTGCATCATACGATCTAATTCTGTGTTAATCATAGCTTCAGGAATTTCAACTGTAGCGTTATCAGAAGCTTTAGTAATTGCTTCTTCTTTTTCAGTTGCTTCTGCTTGATTTAATTTAGCATCTGCTAAATCTTTACGTAATTTTTCTTTATATTCATCTACTGTTTTAACTGATTCGTCAAGCTCTTGAGCTAACTCATCATCTAATTCTGGAATTTCTTTAGATTTTACTTCGTTAATATCACATTTGAATGTTGCTTCTTTACCAGCTAATTCTTCAGCATGGTATTCTTCAGGGAATGTAACAACAACTTCTTTGCTATCGCTAGCTTTAAGACCAATAAGTTGTTCTTCAAATCCTGGAATGAATGATCCAGAACCAATTTCAAGATCATAACCTTCAGCTTGTCCACCTTCAAATGCTTCGCCGTCAACATAACCATCAAAGTTAATGTTTACAACGTCACCTTGAGCGATTTCGCCTTCTTTAACTGTTAATTCAGCTTGACGACTAACTGCTTCTTCTAAAGCTTTATCGAATTCTTCGTCAGTTACTTCACGATCTTGTTTTTCTATAGCTAGGCCTTTATAGTCACCTAATTCAACTTCTGGTTCAACTGTTACAGTAGCTTCAAAGATAAGTTCTTTACCTTTTTCCATTTGTGTAACGTCGATTTCCGGACGATCAACTGGGTTGATTTCTGCTTCTTCAACTGCATTACCATATGCTTCAGGTAAAATGAAATCTAATGCATCTTGGTATAATGATTCAACACCAAATCTTTGTTCAAATAATGGTCTTGGCATTTTACCTTTACGGAAACCAGGTACATTAATTTGTTTAACAACTTTTTTGAATGCTTTGTCTAAACCTTTATCTACTTCTTCTTTAGGAACCGTAACAGTTAATAAACCTTGGTTACCTTCCTTCTTTTCCCATGTTGCTGTCATGTATAAAAACCTCCGTGATTAACCTAATTTTATAAATTTTCAACTCTTTAATTATAACATAGCTTTCTGATGTTTCAACTATAGTGTTTACATTCATTATAATTTTTCAATAAAATCTATGAATTTGTCCCAATCTGCTTGATTAACACTATTGTAGCTAGCGTCTATAATAAAACGTTCTGATAAAAGTTTCAAGTAACATGCAATTAAAGTTTCATCTTCTAGCTCGCTAAAATCAATTGGATACATTACGATAGCATGTTGATTCAATAAACTTTTAGCTAATTCAATCGATGAAGGACTATCAATTTCAAGTTGATCTATTACTTTAGGTATTATATTTTTGTTTAAATTTGTTCTTTCAATGCCATCTAATTCTATAGGATTAACAGTTAAAAATTCGTTTAATTTTTCAAATTTTACTTCAGCAGACCATTCACTTAATCTTAAATACTCTAAAATCAAACTTTGTACATTTGGATGCAATGTTTCATTCTCTATAATCTGAGCTAAAGTCAAATTAAACACACCTAAATGATTATCAATTAAGTCGATTAAGAGATTAATTTGTTCTTCAAATTGCGTTTCTTTAAATGCTCTCAAAATTTCTGATGCTTTTAACTGTCTTTGATTAAGTTTGTCTTTTGCCATATCTTGAATAGGAAGTAGTGCCATCCTAGTAGAATGTTCAATATTTTCATCTTTAATTTGATTAATGATTTCAACTACTGTTTGATATTGTTCTAAATAATATAGGCTTTCTACAAAATAAATAACAATCTTATCATAATAGTCATGCCCTTGATTTAGCAATATACTTGCTTCTTCTCTCAATTCTAAATAATGACCACACGCTTTTAAAACTTCACATTTTTTTAATGATAGGTCTTCATCCATTGCAAAATGTTGTTCATATAATTCGAACACTTGATACGCTTCATCAAATTGTTCCTTTTGTATAGCAGTATTAATATTTTGTATGAGTTGGTTTTTCAGTTTTGGAAATGGAATGATTTCACTCAAGGTTACTCACCTCTTCTGTATATACCATCTATAATAAGACTACTCCATGTTTCATAGTTTTCATTATTAGATAACTCCGATTGGTTGACCCAATTAATTTTCAATGTGTCAGTTTCGATAGCTTCGACACTTTCTTTTTGGACTTTTAATTTAAACACTACGCCAATATGAACTTTACCAACTTCATTCTGATCATCATTGATAAATCCGATTAACTCCATATTTTCTACATCTTTTTTACTCAAACCAACTTCTTCTTCAAGTTCTCTTGCAGCATTTTCTCTTATCACTTCTTCAACATTAGTAGCATTAGGAACATCATTCATATGTCCACCTACACCTATTGAACTCAATCCGTGAAGTCTACCTTCTCCACCACCAGTTAACCTTTCATAAACTAACACTTCGTTATTTTCATTTTCTAAAATACAATATGAAATCAACTGTTTATATGATGGATCTTCTTCCATGTCTCCACGTCTTTTAGTTTCGTATTGATTAATTGTTTCGTAAATATATTTTGTTTCTTCATCTTGGATAGATTTAAATCCATCGAATTGATATGTTTCATTATTAAAAATTGTATTTCTTGGTACCACTGTTATCATTTCATCAAATTTAGACATAATAATCTCCTTATTCTTATTTCTACACTATTTTATCAAAGCGTTTATAAAGCGTAAAGGAGTTGGGTCTGTTCGTTCTTTTTTTAATAACATCTTATGATATTGTTCGTGCAAGTTTTCCTCTTTTTTTTATACAATCTTACGATTTTGTTTGTGCATGTTTACCTACCTTTTATACAATCTTACGATTTTGTTCGTGCATGCTTGCCTAGAGGTATGGTTCGAGCCTGTAGTCTCTCACGCATACTATTCCCTCAGGCGTCAGCACTTACAAAATCATCGTAATAACTAACCATATTTATATAGAAAAATGATTGCTCTAAGTGCTACTACGGATAGTGGACAAATTGAACTTGAATTTATAAGTTCAGTTTGTTTTTTTGTTTTAATAAGTAGATTTGTTGAACATAGAATCAACTCTAGGATAAATTCCACCTATACTATAAATATTTAATTAATATTTGGTATTTTTTAGAGTTGACTCCTGTGGGGTAAGCACGAGCAAAAAAATGCCAACAAAGTCTAAGAGTAACCAAAATGATTTTTACAAAAAATAAGAGCAGAAATTCAATGAAGAATTTCTGCTCTTATATAGAATATATTATTTAGCTAATGCGTCTTTAGCTTTAGTAGCTAATTCAGCAAATGCTTTTTCATCTGAAACAGCGATTTCAGAAAGCATTTTACGGTTGATGTCAATACCAGCTAATTTAAGACCATTCATTAAACGGCTATAGCTGATGTCGTTTTGACGAGATGCTGCATTAATACGTGCAATCCATAATTTACGGAATTCACGTTTTTTCTGACGACGGTCACGGTAAGCATAGTTACCTGATTTCATTACTTGTTGTTTAGCAACTTTATATAATGTATGTTTTGATCCAAAGTAACCTTTAGATAATTTTAAAACTTTTTTACGACGAGCTCTCGTCACTGTTCCACCTTTAACACGTGGCATTATAATTCCTCCTTAAAATGGACCATTAGTCCGCTATGTTTATTATTTTACGTACGTTAACATTTGTTTAACTCGTTTAGTATCTGATTTAGAAACTAATGAAGCTTTACGTAATTTACGTTTCGCTTTAGTAGATTTGTTTGCAAATAAGTGTGAAGTAAATGATCTAGAACGTTTTAATTGACCTGAACCAGTTCTTTTAACACGTTTAGCTGCTCCACGATGAGTTTTCATTTTAGGCATTGAGATTTCCTCCTATTATTTCGGTTTATTTGTCGTTTGAAATTGGCGCTAACATTAAGAACATTGAACGCCCTTCCATTTTAGGTCTTTGTTCAACTGTTGCTATATCCTTACAAGATTCTGCAAAGCGTTCTAACACGCGTTGACCAATTTCTTTATGCGTAATCGCACGTCCTCTAAATCTAATAGATACTTTAACTTTATCTTCTTTAGATAAGAATTTTTGTGCATGTTTCAATTTAGTTTCAAAGTCATGTTCTTCGATAGTTGGACTTAATCGAATTTCTTTTACACTAACAATTTTTTGTTTCTTACGCATTTCTTTTTCTTTTTTCTGTTGTTCGAATTTATATTTACCGTAATCCATAATTCTTGCAACAGGTGGTTTAGCATTTGGCGCTACTACTACTACATCTAAATCTACTCTTTCAGCCATTTCAATGGCTTCAAATTTTGATTTAACACCAATTTGTTCCCCATCTTGGCCAATAAGGCGAAGTTCTTTCGCACGAATTTTGTCGTTTATTTGAGTCTGATCTTTAGCTATGGTTGACACCTCCTAGAATTTTACGAAGTCGTCCAAGAAAAAAAGAACGAATGCACAATGCACCCGCTCTCCTCCATAAACATTAAAGGTTTATTGTACCTGCTAACTGCTTTACGCGTCACTACAGGTGAGAAGCGGGTATGCCTCTACTTGGTCCGTTTCGTATTCAACAAAACTAATCTTACCAATTATAAACCTTTATGTCAATCTTTATTTAATATTTTTTCAAATTCTTTCATATCGATATCTTGACTTAAATCAACTTGTTTAAGTGGTATCATTTTTGTTTTATATTTCACTTTATGGAAAATAAAGAATGCTAAAAATACTGGAATACCCATATATGTGATGAAGAATCTTCTTGGTTCAAACTCACCAGTTTGTATGAAGTCAACATCTTGACCGACAATTACAATTGCACAAAGTGCAAACGCAAATAACGGACCAAATGGGAATAGCTTTGCAGTATATTTCAATTTTGATTTATCATAATTTTGTAGATCAAATGCTCTTCTAAATCTAAAGTGACTGATTGCTATACCTAGCCAAGCAATAAATCCTGTCATACCTGATGCTGCGATAATATACTCATACGCCCCACCACTTAAATGCTCTATAGCAAATATCAGAACGACAACTACTGCAGTAGCCATAAGTGCTGTATAAGGCACCCCAAATTTATTTGTTTTAGAAAATACTGGCGAAGCAAGTTTATCTTTACTCATAGAGAATAACATTCTCACAGATGCATACATACCAGAATTACCTGCTGATAATACTGAAGTTAATATTACTGCATTCATAAATGAAGCAGCAAATGCTAAACCAGCATTTTCAAATACCAATGTGAATGGTGATTTTGCTATTTCATCGCCACCCATTAAGTTTGGATTAGTATAAGGAATAATCATACCAATTACAAATATTGCTAAAACATAGAATAATATTATTCTCCAAAATACTTGTTTAATTGCTTTAGGTACTGCACGTTCTGGATTTTCAGACTCACCTGCAGTAATACCTATTAACTCTGTACCTTGGAAAGAGAATCCTGCTACTAAGAACACACCTAGAACTAGCAAGAATGTATTAACATTGGAATCTCCGAGGAACGGTGCATCTCCAGCTACAAAGTTTTCGAATCCTAAATACTCTCCACCTAGTAATCCGAATATCGTTAATAACCCAATCCCGATAAAGATTATAACTGTAGCTACTTTAATGAAAGCAAACCAATATTCACTTTCTCCATATACACGTACAGATAATGAATTCAGACCAAATATAATGGCCATAAATATGACACTCCATAACCATGATGGAATAATTTCTAACGGTTCCCAATAGCTGACAACTTGTGAAGCAATTGTAATGTCAGCAGCAACAGTAATAACCCAGTTGAACCAATAATTCCATCCTAATGCAAATCCTAATGAAGGATCTACAAATCGTGTTGCATACGTACTAAAAGATCCTGAAACTGGCAAATATGTTGCCATTTCTCCTAAAGAAGTCATAAGGAAGAACACCATTAATCCTACGACAGCATATGCTAATAATGCTCCACCTGGTCCAGCATCTCTAATCGCACCACCAGAAGTCATAAATAAACCAGTACCTATACAACCTCCAATGGCAATCATAGAAATATGTCTATCTTTAAGCTTTCTTTGAACATTGTTCGTTGATTTTTCTTGAGCCATTGTTTTTTCCCTTTCTTTATTCCACAATCGAGCCACTAAAAAAAGTCGCATATCATTAAGATATGCGACCTATATATGATCATTCCATACAAATTGGTAGCACATCACTTAGTGTGACAGTCCAGTATTTATTCAACACTGGCCCAATAAATAGTATTATGGATACTATTTATTTCGGCAACGTCCCCTTTCATCATTTCAACATACGCGCCATTACGCTTCTGAATAATTACTTTTGAACATCGCAACCTCTAACTCATTACTGAGGAATATTTAATTAAATTTCACTATTAAAACTATACCCGATGAAACGAGTAATTTCAATAGATTATTACTTTTTCAATCTAATTTCATCAACTAAGCTCCAAATAAATTCATCTTTTTCAACTGTATTAGAATCTTTAGAACCGTACTGGCGAACATTCACTTCTTGATTTTCCATTTCTTTGTCACCAACAACGAGCTGATAAGGTATTTTTTTCATTTGAGCTTCACGAATTTTATATCCCATTTTCTCATTTCGATCGTCAATATGAACACGTACACCTTGAGATTTCAAATCTTCTTGAATTGTTCTAGCGTAATCATAATGTAAATCAATATTTACAGGAATGATTTCCACTTGTTTCGGTGCTAACCAAATTGGGAATACACCTTTTGTTTCTTCTATTAAGAATGCAGTAAATCTTTCCATAGTAGAAATAACACCTCTGTGAATTACGACTGGTCGATGTTCTTCACCATCATTACCGATATAAGTTAAATCAAATTTTTGAGGTAATAAGAAATCAAGTTGAGCTGTTGATAAAGTTTCTTCTTTACCCATTGCTGTTTTTACTTGTACGTCTAATTTCGGACCATAAAAGGCCGCTTCCCCTATAGCTTCTTCATAAGGTAATTCCATTTCATCAATTACTTCTTTAAGAACAGTTTGTGCTCTATTCCACATTTCATCATCGTCAAAATACTTTTCTTTATCTTCTGGGTCACGATAACTTAATCTAAATGTATAATCTTCGAATCCAAAGTCATCGTATACATCAAGAATCATATTTACAACACGTTTAAATTCTTCTTTAATTTGATCAGGTCTTACAAAGATATGTGCATCATTTAAAGTCATACCTCTAACACGTTGTAAACCAGATACTGCACCACTTGCTTCATATCTATGCATCATTCCTAATTCTGCAATACGTATTGGTAATTCTCTGTATGAATGACGGCTATTTTTATAAATCATCATATGATGTGGACAGTTCATAGGTCTAAGAACTAATTCTTCATTTCCTAGATCCATTGTAGGGAACATGTCTTCGTGATAATGATCCCAGTGACCAGATTTTTTATAGAAATCAACGTTTGCCATAATTGGAGTATAAACATGGTCATAGCCCATTGCTACTTCTTTATCTACAATATAACGTTCTAATTCACGTCTAATAACTGCACCATTAGGCAACCATAATGGTAGTCCTGCTCCAACATCTTGGTTAGTAGTAAATAATTCTAACTCTTTACCAATTTTTCTATGGTCACGTTCTTTTCTTTCTTCTAAAACTTTCAAATACGCTTTCAATTCTTTCTTATCGAAAAATGCAGTGCCATAAATACGTTGAAGCATCTTATTATTTGAATCGCCTCTCCAATAAGCACCAGCTGTTGATAATAGTTTGAACTCTTTAATTTTTGAAGTTGATGGTACGTGAACGCCACGGCATAAATCAGTGAATTCACCTTGAGTGTATAAAGTTACATTTTCATCTTCAGGTATAGCATCTATTAATTCCAATTTATATTCATCATTTTTAAAGAAATCTTTTGCTTCGTCGCGTGTTACAACTTTACGTTCAATCTTAAAGTTTTCATTTACGATTTGCTTCATTTCTTTTTCTATAGTTTCGAAGTCGTCACTAGAAATTTTGTGTTCAGTATCTACATCATAATAGAAACCACCTTCAATAACAGGACCAACACCAAACTTTACATCACCGTATAATCTTTGTAATGCTTGAGCCATTAAATGTGCTGTAGAATGTCTTAATACTTCTAAAGCATCATCACTACCTGGTGTAACGATTTCTAGCTCCCCATCATTTTCCAAAGGTCTTGTTAAATCTACTAGTTGATTATTAAATTTACCGGCAACTGCTTTTTTTCTTAATCCTGGACTAATAGATTGAGCAATTTCTTCAGTTGTAGTGCCTTGTTCAAACCCTTTCACATTACCATCTGGAAATTTAATGTTTATTTCACTCATAACGACTTCCTCCTCATTTTTTCTATTAAAGAACATAAAAAAGAGACCTCATCCAAAGGGACGAAATCTCTCGCGGTACCACCCTCATTAACGCACTCAAAAACTGAGCACGATAACTCTACATAAGATAACGGTCTTGAGCCGTATGTGGATTAACACATCATGTATGAGGGAGTAACAATTTATATTGCATTATCTCAATTCCAGCGATATGAGACTCTCTGTAAATGCTTTATAGACGTCATGTCCTCTAAATTTTTATATTCATTTAAGATAATTCAATTATACAACTCTATTTTAAAATATCAAGTTAAATTTAAGCTCTATAATTTTTACCTTCTAGCTCGTAATCTTCAGTTATTGTTTTGATTCTTTCCATAATACGACTCGCTTTTGTAATTTCTGCACCTTGTCTCGTCTTACTTAAATGAAACTCTAATTCATCAAAGTTAAAATTTGAACTAAAAAATGTCGGCAATTTGTGAACCATTCTATAATGTAGCAATGGTCCTAATATTTCATCTCTTACCCAAGGTGTTAATTCTTCCGCACCAATATCATCTAACATCAATACTTTTGCTTCACGAGCAGATTCAAATCTATCACTAAAGGATCCATCGTTAAATCCATTTTTCAACACTCTAATAAATTCTGGTAAATAAATTATTGTAGATGGCTGTTTTTTTAATTTGAGTTGGTTAGATATCGCACCTAGAATATATGATTTACCTGTACCAAAAGGACCATGAACATAAAGACCTTTTGTATCTTCTCCAGCAACAATTTTATTGCATATTTCCATGGCTTTTTTAATAATAGTCATCCTCGACTCATTATCAACATATATATCTTTAATTGTTGCCTTTAAAGTTTCTTCTGGCATTTGGAATGACGTGACAAGATTTGATTCAAATTTACGTTCATCATATTCAATTTTATTTGGACAAGGTAAATACCTTGTTTTTATGTGATCATTTTCAATATATAATTCTGGTACATGCCCTTTTACAAAATTTATACATTTACTATAACTCGCACATTTTTCACAGCATTTAGATTGGTCTTTATAAGCTTGTAACTGGTCTAAATCAGTCTCAATTATTTCATTTGTTAACTCTGACTGGTGTTCATCTAAAAATGCTTTAACTTCTTTATGATTGAGTGTATCTTTTTTTATCTTTTCCAATCTCTTTTGAAAATCTTTATTTTGTTTTAAATGTTGACCTAATGGTTCCATTAATGATCACCTTCTTTCCAAAAAGCTTCCATTTCTTTTTGAAGCTCTTGTTTTCTTTTTTCAAATGCAGCGTTCGATTCGTTATTTTTCTGTTGTTCATCTTTTGGTTTTTCAGATGACTTTTGTTTCAACAACCATTCAGGTGTTTTTTCAATTGATTTTAACTTAAATGAGTTATTCGATGTATTAATACGCTCTTTTTTCTTTTCTTCAGTTTGTTTATCAAGTTTTTTAATATGATGATACGCCTCTTCAGCAGAAGTTAATTTTAGTTTTTTCCAATTTGAAGCAATTTCTTCAATATATGCTTTCGGTAGCTGCATGTTTTTTGTAAACATTACATATTGTAACAATATATTCAATACGCCAAACGGTAATTTCTCTCTTGTTATAATATCTTCAACAACCCTTTTTTGGGCAGTCGTAGGTTCTGATTTTGTAAATGATGACAACATCTCAATCGGACTAGTTGTATCAAGTAATTCAAACCATGACAACAGAGAATCTACTTCCTGCTGTGAATCATTTAGTTCAGATTTGGGTTTTTCTCGTTTTAGTTCTAACGCAGGAAGTTCACCTTCGTGCTCAATTTGATATATGGAACGTGCATGTTTTCTTAAATCTTGTAGAGAAATCGTTTGATTTTCTGTTATTGATTTTAAAATAATTGATTTCATTTCAACTGGCGTAATGCCATATAAAGTTGCTATTTGAATAATGACTTCTTTAGTTTGTTTGTTCAATATTTCTTTAGAAATCAAATGATTATTCAATAATAACTCCAACATTTCAAAATCAAATTGCACATCCGATAAATCAAGCCCTTTACTTTTAGTGTCTAATTTAATTTGAATATCATCTTGATGTTCTAATTCTGATAACTTAGGAATTTTAAACACATCAGTGAAACTTTTCGTCACTTCATTATATTCTGTTGTTGATATACTTTTATCTTTGTATCTATTTTTTAATGAAATATATCTCGCTTTACCGATTTGTTGGTATAAAAATACCGATAACAATGGGTCATTGAAAAACTGTTCTGTTGTTGCTGGTTGTTCTAGCATATATACAAATGTTTGTTCTTGTTGATTAGTCTTAAAGAAAGTTTTTAATAAACCAATACCTTCTAACAAATCGAGTGAATCTCTAAAACTAGATAAATTAATTTTCAAATCATTCATTATCGTGTAATGGTTATATGCTTCTATTTCATTATGATAGTTAAATTGTGATAAATATAAATAAACACCAATTGCATCTGTTCCAATTAATGGCGTGTATAAGCTGATTAATATATCTTGATGAACATGTGTATAATTATAATTTGATTTAACATAAAAACCATCACTTGGTTTTACGCCATTAAAATATTCCGCCATTAATACTCACCTTACTTTCGGTCTTTCAATATACCTTGCATTGATTTTAATAATTGATCGACATCTTTAAATTCTCTATATACTGAAGCGAATCTTACATATGAAACTTGATCCACGTCCATTAAATGTTCCATAACTTTTTCCCCAATATCATTGGAAGATACTTCTGTAATACCTTCAGATCTTAATTCTTTTTCTACTTGATTCGTAATATCTTCCAACTTTTGATAAGCAACCGGTCTTTTCTCACATGATCGAACCAATCCATTTAATATTTTATCTCTATTGAAAGTTTGTCTAGCTCCATCTTTTTTAACGACTATTAGTGGCGTAAGTTCTACCCTCTCGAAAGTTGTGAAACGAAAGCCACATGATTCACATTCTCTTCTTCGTCTAATTGCAACTAAATCATCAGCATGTCTAGAGTCTACTACTTTAGAATTTTCGTATTTACAGTTTGGACATCTCATTCGTTTCACCTCTTATATACATTTAATTTCATACATAAATTATACAGTAGTTTCGTATATTTTTAAACGCTCACTATTTTACATAGGGTATACAATAATACATTTATCACTTAAAAGAAATTATTTTAATAAAAAGAACGTAATGTGGAATTAGTTTTACCACATTACGTTCTTCTCGTAAATTATATTAATTATGAAATTTTTTGTTCTCTAACTTCTGATAAAATATTTGCAACTTGTTCAGCTAATTCTACAACTCTCATTGAATAGCCCCACTCATTGTCGTACCAAGCTAATACTTTAACTTTATTTGAATCGATTACCATTGTAGATTGCTCGTCAACAATTGCCGAATGAGGATCTGTATTAAAGTCTATAGATACAAGCGGTTCATCATTTACATCCATAATACCTTTCAATGGACCATTACTTGCTTGACGTAATGCATCGTTAACCTGTTCAACTGTCACATCTGTCTTTAAATCTACTACTAAATCAACAAGAGATACATTGGAAGTTGGAACTCTCAAAGCCATACCGTGCATCTTACCTTCAAGTTCAGGAAGTACGAGTGCTAAAGCTTTAGCAGCGCCTGTTGAAGTTGGGATAATACTATCAGTACAAGAACGAGCTCTTCTTAAATCTTTATGCGGATTATCTAGATTTTTTTGATCATTAGTAAAAGCATGAACAGTTGTCATTAATCCATTTTCAATGCCAAAAGTATCATTAAGTACTTTAGCAACAGGACTTAAACAATTTGTTGTACAAGATGCGTTAGATAATATGTCATACTTATTCAAATCAATCGCATTATCATTCACACCTCTTACGATAGTTTGAACTTGACCACCTTTAGAAGGTCCAGTTAATATAACTTTTTTAGCACCAGCATCAATATGAGAAATTGCTTTATCTCCATGATTGAATTTACCAGTTGCTTCGATAACGATATCGATATCTAAAGTTCCCCATGGCAATAATTTAGGATCTCTTTCAGAAACTAGTAGTATTTTATGACCATCTATAACAATACCATCTTCAACCGCTTCAATTTCTCCATCTAATTTACCGTGCGTTGAATCATATTTAATTAAATGTGCAATTGTTTCTGGTGGATAAGAAGCATTGATAGCTACAATGTTTAAAAAATCAGATTTAAGTGAACCTCTCAATACCATTCTTCCAATTCTTCCTAAACCATTAATTGCAATATTTTTCGTCATAGTCGAGAACCCCTTTTAATGTGATATACTATTTATTGCAATTAGTATATCACATTAAAAGTTTATTGAAAACGTTTTCTAATATGTTTTTTAAAAATTTATCATTAGTTTAATGTAAATAAAAATAAGCAATAAAAATGCTAATGTATCAAAAAAACACTCTCAGTCCATTAATTCCAAACAGGCTGAGAGTGTTATATATATTTTATAAGAATTATTACTTTAACGACCTATATATTAAAGTTGTTTGTGAGTAATGTTTCTATATTTTGAGTTAAATCTACTAATGATCCATTATTGTCTATAATAACATCTGCCATTTCTTTTTTTTCTTCAATAGGCATTTGTGATTTGATTCTTGATAATGCTTCTTCATCAGTTAATTGATTACGCTGTTTCAAACGAACTATTTGTGTTTCCTTTGTAGTATAAACCAACCATGTTTCATCTACTGTATCTTGAAGATTGTTCTCAAATAATAATGGTATATCCATAATGACATTTTTATCTTTTTTTAACCCTAACTGTTTTTCTTCTTCCATAATTTCTCTAACAATAGGGTGAACAATGTTATTAAGTTTTTTCCTCATGTCTTCGTCTTTAAAAACGATTGATCCTACATACTGTCTATTCATTTCACCATTTAATATTGCTTTTTTACCAAATACTTCTTCTACTTGTCGAAGCCCTTTACTACCTGTTTCAACAGCTTTTCGACTTGCAACATCAGCATCAACAATATAAAATCCACGTTCTTTTAACATCTTTGAAACGGTTGATTTACCCGTTGCAATGCCTCCTGTTAAGCCTATGACTTTCGGCATTTTTTCACCTACTTTTGACAATTTGGACAATAATGTGTATTTCTTGTCGCTATAACTTTCTGGAGTACTGGTCCACCACATTGACCACATACTTTTTTACCATATATTAAATGTTTCTCTTGCATCGTTCCTTTTTCACCGTCTGCATTATAATAGTCTGATATACTCGATCCACCATTATCTATTCCTTCTTGCAGGACGTTAACCACTTCTTTAAACACTTTCTCTCTCTCATTTACTGTTAAATCTTTTATAATTCTCGTAGGTAAAACACCTGCTCTTAATAAAGCTTCACAAGCGTATATATTCCCACAACCTGATATAACAGTATGATCCAATATAGCAACTTTTATTGGTTTATTAATAAATTTCTTTGACATAATTTTTTCCAGATAATGTTCATAAGCTTCTTTTACAAATGGTTCAGGTGCTATTTTCAGTACAGAAGGATACTCATTCAACTCATCTAACGCTCTCAATTCACCAAATCTACGAATGTCTGTATAAATAAGTTTCAATCCATTATCTAATGCAAAAATTACATGCCAATGCTTTCTATGATTTTCTATTTCTATATTAGATAGCTCAGGAACAGTAAAAAATGCGCCAGTCATTCCAAAATGACACATAATGATTTTACTTTCTGATTCTTTTTCAATTTCCATAAAAATATATTTACTTCTTCTATATACATTTATGATTTTAAATTGTTCTGTTCGTTCCTTAAACAATTCTAAAGTTGTTCCTTTTATAATTGTTTCTTTCCCAACTTCTTTTCCAATTTTCACTTTATCTGAAAAAGTTACATTTTGAATAGTTGCACCTAGTATTCTAGGTGTAATCACTCTTTTAACACTTTCAACTTCTGGTAATTCCGGCATATTCAATCTTCTTTCTATTACTTATTTTGCATCGTACCATGTTTCTCCATAACTTGATTCTACACTTAATGGCACTGATAACTCGAGTGCATTATCCATGATATCTTCAACGAATGGTTTAAATGTTTCTAATTCGTCTTTCGGAACTTCAAAAATCAATTCATCGTGTACTTGTAATAACAATTTAGCTTTAAATTCTTTTTCTTTCATTTTATTAGAAAATTGAACCATTGCTAATTTTATAATGTCAGCTGCGCTACCTTGAATTGGTGTGTTCATTGCAGTTCTTTCTGCAAAACTTCTTAAATTAAAGTTTCTATTCGTAATATCAGGTGTGTATCTACGTCTATGAAGCAATGTTTCCACGTAACCTTTTTGCTTAGCATCTTGAACGATAGTATCCATATATTCTTTTACTTTAGGAAAACTATCTAAATAATCATCTATGAATTTTTTAGCAGCTTTTCTTGTTATACCTAAACTTTGGCTAAGTCCATAATCACTTATACCATATACAATTCCAAAGTTTACTGCTTTTGCTTGTCTTCTCATATTTGAGGTTACTTCCTCTTTTTCTACGTTAAACACTCTCATCGCAGTAGTTGTATGGATATCTTCATTAGCAGTAAAAGCTTCTTTCATATGTTCGTCACCTGTTATATCAGCCAACACTCGCAACTCGATTTGTGAATAGTCAGCAGCAAAAATAACGTGATTTTCTTTACTTGGACGAAATGCTTTTCTGATTTTTCTACCTTCTTCTAACCGTATCGGTATATTTTGTAAGTTAGGTTCTATTGAGCTTAATCTACCAGTTTGAGCCAAGGTTTGATTAAATCTAGTATGAATCTTACCTTCTGAAGTTATCATTTTTTGTAAGCCTTCAATGTAAGTCGATTGTAATTTAGCAAGTTGTCTATAAACTAAAATATCTTCAATAATTGGATGTTCATTTCTCAATTGTTCTAATACATCAACTGCTGTAGAATAGCCTGTTTTTGTTTTTTTAATGATAGGTAATTTTAAATCTTCAAATAAAACTACACCTAGCTGTTTAGGTGAATTTATATTAAATTCACTTCCAGCATGATTGTGAATCTGTTCAATCAATTTATCGATACGAACTTTTAAATCTTCTTGCATTTCAACTAATGTATCTTTATCTACAGTTATACCGATATATTCCATTTCAGCTAATACTCTTGCTAATGGTAACTCTAAATCATCATGTAGACTAAGTTGCGCTCTTTCTTTCAGTAGCTCGACCATTTTTTCTTTTGTCTCAAATATTGCAGTTACTTTTTTAGCAATACATTCAAAAAGTACTTCACGTTCAGGAACATGTAGCTTTTTACCTTTACCATATATACTTTCATCATTTGGTACATAATAAATGCCAAACTCAGAAACAACTGAGTACACATCATCGATTGTTCTAGATGGATCCAATATATAACTAGCGAGCATTGTATCAAATTGAATATTTTCAACTTTAATACCTAATCTTTCACATAAAATAATTGTCTTTTTAGAATCATATGCTGAGAATTTCACATTCCCATTTTCTAACCAAGCGTGTAAGTCTTTATTTTGTTCGAGTTCTTCAAGTGAAATGACATACGTTTTATCATTGGCATGAATTGCAAATCCAAGAATATCAGCCTTTAAATAATTGTTTTCGTTTGTTTCAAAATGTATAGCTGCTTCTTTAATATTTGCAAAATCAAAATCGTTTAAATGATCTTGATATTCTATGATGCGATCGTCTGATGCTTCAGTACTCGCATCCATTTGGTCAAGTAACTGTTTGAATTCCAAAGTTTTGAATAATTTAATTTTTTCCTCATCACCATTATCCGTTAACTTCAAATCATCTATCGTTACTTCAATTGGACTATCTCTATTGATTGTTGCCAGTTCTTTACTAAGCTTTGCATTATCTTCATTATCTATAAGTTTTTCTTTCATTTTAGATTGTTTTAATTCATCTATATTATTATAAACGCCATCAACAGTATCATATTGTTTCAACAATTTAATCGCAGTTTTCTCGCCAATTCCCGGCACACCAGGGATGTTGTCAGACTTATCGCCCATAAGTCCTTTCATTTCTATAATTTGCTTTGGTTCTAGTCCATCATATTTTTCTGAAATAAATTCAGGAGTATAATGATCAATATCAGTTACACCTTTTTTTGTATAATAAATCGTTACGTTTTCACTAGCTAATTGTGTTAAGTCACGATCACCCGTAATAATGATTGTCTTTAAGTTTTTTTCATCAGCTTGTTTTGATAGTGTACCGATAATGTCATCTGCTTCATAATTTTCTAATTCATAATGTTTAATATGATAGCTTTCTACTAACTGACGTATATATTGTAATTGGCTTCTTAGTTCATCTGGCGTCTTCTCTCGTCCACCCTTGTATTCACTGTACATTTTATTTCTAAACGTAGTCTTCCCTGCATCAAATGCAACCATAAAGTGTGTAGGTTCTTCTTCTTTTATAATTTTATCTAAAATCATTGTAAAACCATATATTGCATTAGTATAAACACCAGCTTTATTAGTTAATAAAGGCAATGCAAAAAACGCTCTAAATGATAAACTATTACCATCAATCAGTACCAATTTTTCCAATGTAGGATACCTCCATTATTATATTGATTTTATTTTATCATACCTCACACTATAATCAGATTGTTTCGCATAAAATAAAAAAAGCGAAATACATATGTATTTCGCTCAATCATCAAAATGAAGGGGTCTATATTTATTCTATCTATCAATAATTAATTCAGCATGAATAAATTGTAAAGATTCTATAAAGATTATTTATTAAATAGCTTCACAATAAAATCAGAACCTTTACCGACTTCTGATTCTACTTTAATTTGTCCATTATGTGCTTCAATGATATGTTTTGTAATTGATAATCCTAATCCTGTTCCACCTGAATCTCTACTTCTTGCTTTATCCACTCTATAAAATCTTTCAAATATTCGTCTTTGTTCATCTACTGATATACCAATACCATTGTCTTTAACTGAAATGACTTGGCCATCTCCATCATTTTTGATTGTAAGAACAATATGACTAGATTTTGGTGAATAACTAATTGCATTTGTTAATAAATTAATCAAAACTTGAGTGATTTTATCTTTATCTCCAAATGAAATAACATTTTCGTCTATTTTGTTTATTATTTCTATGTCTTTCTTCATAGCAACATTGGCAACTGTATTTATTGTATGTTCTCCTATTTCAGTGAGAGATATTTGCTCTTTAGGAATTTCATCATTTTGTTCAATTTTTGATAAATCAAGTAAATCTTGAACTAACGACTGAATTCTATTAGACTCCTCAAGAATAATATTTAAGAACATATCTAATGATTCTGGATCATTTTTAGCACCATCTAACAATGTTTCTGCAAAACCTTTTATAGATGTTATTGGTGTACGTAACTCATGAGATACATTGGCAACAAAATCTTTTCGCATATGTTCTAATTTTTTTAATTTTGTTATATCATGCATAACGACAACCAAACCTAATAAGTTACGCTTTCTTCTAGATAACACAGGTATAACTGATACTTCAAAAAATTTATTATGAACATTATTAATAGTTATTTCAACTTGTTCAAACACCGGTTCTTCTAACTTTAATGATTCATTCATCATTTGAGAGATTTCAGCGTTTGGCATTACATCTTTAAATAATTGACCTTCTGCATTACCAACACGGTCAAATAAATCATGATATGTTTTATTCGCAATAACGATAACACCATCTCTATCTACCATCAATGTTGCACTAGGTATATTTTCTAATGTAGTCTCTAATCTATTTCTTTGTAATTTTTGCTCATTATTTAAATCATCTAAAGTTCTAGCAAGCTCATTTGTATTAATAAATAACTCTTTCGTTTCTTTAACATTACTTTCTGGAACTCTAACACGATATTTTCCTGAAGCTAATAATTTTGTAGCATAAGTTACTTCTTTTATTGGATGTATATAAGAAGTATTAATATATCTAACTACAAAATATATAAGCGGTAACATAAAGCATAGAACGAGTAATAAATACTTCCATATATCTTTTTGAATAATAGATATAGCATCCGTTTGCTTAGCTATAGCTATAGTATAGTCATTGTATTTTTTAGCATATAAAATTTCAGAATCAATTTTGTCAACTGAGAAATATTCATCAAAAGATTTTGCATCTGAAATTGCTTTCTTCTTTTCTTTTTTAAATAGTTTTGTATTATTTTCTGTTGAGTTATAGATTACTTTACCATTTTTTTCTAGATAAATATCTTGCTCAAACACATCAAGTATTTCGTTAATTTTTTGTGGTTCTTTTTTAGCGATGTTATATATTTTTTGAGATTCTGTTTTTAATAATTTTTGCTGTTGTTTAGAAATTAAATCATAACTAGAATTATGAAGGAAAAACCCTAATATAAGAAAACTTACAACAGTGACCGTTGTAAGTATAATTAATAACTTATTATAAAATTTAATCATTGTTCTTTGGTCTTTCTAACTTATAGCCTAAACCCCTAACTGTTTTAATAAATTGAGGTTGCTTAGGATTCTCTTCAAGTTTATCCCTCAAATGGCTAATATGTACATCAACTATTCTAGAGTCGCCAGCAAATTCATAATTCCATACTGAATTTAACATATGTTCACGTGTTATAACTCGTCCTTGTCTTTCAATTAAATAAAGTAATAGTTCAAATTCTTTAGGTGTTAATTCTAATAATTCGTCATTTCTATAAACTTCGAAAAAGTCAGGTCTGATTCTAATAGAACCTAAAATAATATCTTCATCGTCATCTGAGTTTTGAGTTTCAATTTGACCGACACGTCGTAAAATTGCTTTAACACGAGCTACCACTTCACGGGGTGAAAATGGCTTCGTCATATAATCATCTGCACCTAATTCTAGACCTAATACTCTATCAAATTCGTCATCCTTGGCAGTAAGCATTAAAATTGGAACTTGATTTTTGTCAGAACGAATCGTTTTACATACTTCAATTCCATCTTTTTCAGGTAACATTACATCTAATACTAATAAATCAGGCTTTTCTTCGTTAACCATTTCTAATGCTTGAACACCATCGTAAGCTACGATTACTTGGTATCCAGCTTGTTCTATATTATATTTCAGCAATGTAACGATAGATTGTTCATCGTCTACAACCAATACTTTTTGTGACATGCAAGGTCCTCCTTAAGCGATTTAATATAATTATAACTTAAATTATTAAAAAAATAATGCATATTTAGAGAACTTTACAAAAAGTTAACACTTTCTAAACATTAAGGCTGATTCTTTACCGAATCAGCCTTATTCCTATTATTTTATTGTAAAATATCTCTAACAACTTTAACTGATTCAGCAGATTCATCTAATAGTTCTTTTTCTTCATCAGTTAAGTCTAATTCAAGGACGCTTTCTATTCCATTTTTACCTAATACAGTAGGCACACCTAAATATATATCATTATATCCATATTCGCCTTCTAAATATGCAATTGAAGGCAATACTCTTTTTTGATCTTTCAAGATTGCTTCAGTCATTTCTATTAAAGCTGCACCAGGTGCATAATAAGCAGAACCATTCCCTAATAGGTTAACGATTTCAGCTCCACCTTTTCTAGTTCTATCTACAATCTCATTAATTTTATCTTGTGATAATAAATTTTCTAATGGTACACCACCAGCTGTAGAATATCTAATTAAAGGTACCATTGTATCACCATGACCACCTAATACGAATCCTGTAACGTCTTTTACAGATAAATCTAAAGCATCTGCTACAAATGTTCTAAATCTTGCAGTATCAAGGACACCAGACTGACCGATTACTCGTTCTTTTGGTAAACCTGATTCTTTATAAACTGTATAAGTCATTGCATCAACAGGATTTGTTAATACTATAATAACTGTATTAGGTGAATATTTAACGATTTGTTCTGTTACTGATTTCATTACATTTTGATTTGTTTGAACTAAATCGTCACGTGACATACCTGGCTTTCTCGCAATACCAGCCGTAATAATAACAACATCTGAGTCTTTAGTATCTTCATAGTTTGAAGTACCTATTACTTTTGAATCAAAAGATAATACTGGAGCACTTTCTGCTATATCGAGTGCTTTTCCTTTAGTAGGATTTTCTGACTGTGGCATATCCACCAAAACAATGTCGCCTAATTCCTTTTGAGCTGCAATGAAAGCAGCAGTTGCACCAGTAAATCCTGCACCAATTATTGATATCTTCTTCCTTGCCATAATATTCATCTCCTTATAAATAAAAGGAAGGTTATAAATAACCTTCCTCAATTAATGCTTTATTTATGGTAAATTTTTAATTAATTCATCAGCAAATTCTGAAGATTTAACTTCAGTCGCGCCATCCATTAAACGAGCAAAGTCATATGTTACTACTTTAGAAGCAATTGTTGCTTCTACAGATTGAGTTACTTTATCTGCAGCTTCTTGCCATCCTAAATGTTCTAACATTAATACACCACTAAGTAAAACTGATGAAGGGTTTACTTTGTCTAAACCAGCGTATTTTGGAGCTGTACCGTGAGTAGCTTCAAATATTGCATGTCCAGTTTCATAGTTAATATTCGCTCCTGGAGCAATTCCAATACCACCAACTTGAGCTGCTAATGCATCTGAAATGTAGTCACCATTTAAGTTCATAGTCGCTACAACATCAAATTCAGCTGGGCGAGTTAAGATTTGTTGCAAGAAGATATCAGCAATTGAATCTTTAACAATTAACTTACCTTCTGCTTCAGCATTTGATTGTGCTTTGTTTGCTGCATCTTTACCTTGTTCTTCAACAATTTTATCATATTGTTGCCAAGTAAATACTCTATCACCGAATTCACGTTCTGCTAGATCGTAACCCCATTTTTTGAATGCACCTTCAGTGAATTTCATAATGTTACCTTTATGTACTAAAGTAACATTTCTACGATTGTTATCGAATGCATAGTTAATAGCTGCTCTTACTAGTCTTTCAGTTCCTTCTTTTGAAACTGGTTTGATACCTATACCTGAAGTTTCTGGGAATCTAATGTTTTTAGCACCCATTTCATTTTGTAAGAAGTCTACTACTTTTTTAACATCATCTGTGCCTTCTTGGAATTCAATACCAGCATAAATATCTTCTGTATTTTCACGGAAGATAACCATATCTGTATCTTCTGGACGTTTAACTGGTGAAGGAACACCTTTAAACCAACGTACAGGACGTAGACAAGTGAATAAATCTAACTCTTGACGTAAAGCAACGTTTAGTGAACGAATACCTCCACCAATTGGAGTTGTTAATGGTCCTTTAATTGCGATTAAATATTCTCTAATTGTATCTAAAGTCGCTTCAGGTAACCATTCGCCAGTTTCATCGAATGCTTTTTGACCAGCTAAAACTTCTTTCCATTCGATTTTCTTCTCACCATTATATGCTTTTTCTACTGCAGCATCTAATACTCTACTTGCTGCATTCCAAATATCTGGACCAATTCCGTCTCCGATAATAAATGGTACGACCGGGTTATTTGGAACATTTAATACGCCTTGATTTGTTGTGATTTTTTCTGCTGTCATTATATTATTCCTCCATCTAATTTGTGTTATTTATATTATATTAACTATATTATCGTTTTTCAATCGCTTCGTATTTACGATCACGCGCGCCAGTGTATTCAGCTCTTGGTCTCATTATTCTATTTGTTCTATATTGTTCAAGAATATGAGCTGTCCAACCTGACATACGACTAACTGCGAAAATTGGTGTAAATAAGTCATGATCAATACCCATACTATGATATACAGTAGCACTATAGAAATCTACATTAGGTAATAATCCTTTTTCTTCTTTCATTATTTCAGCAATGCGTAATGAAATTTCAAATAATTCTTTTTGACCTGATTCATCTGTTATACGACGACTCATTTCTTTTAAATATTTAGCTCTTGGATCTCCATTTTTGTAAACTCTATGTCCAAAGCCCATGATTTTTTCTTTATTTGCTATTTTTTCTTTAATATAATCGTCTGTTTTATCGACTGTACCAATTTCAGTTAACATTTTCATAACTTGCTCGTTAGCGCCACCATGTAATGGTCCTTTAAGAGCTCCAGCTGCTGCAGTTACACCTGAATACATATCAGATAAAGTTGAAACTGCAACTCTTGCTGTAAATGTAGATGCATTAAATTCATGGTCTGCATGTAAAATTAAAGCTTTATTGAAACCTTCAACTTCAACATCAGTTGGAATTTCTCCTCTTAACATATATAAGAAGTTTGCTGCATATGTTAATTCTTTTTTAGGTTTAACAACTTGCTTACCTTGTCTCACACGTGAAAATGAAGCTACTAATGAAGCTATTTTCGCTTGGATTCTAATTGCACGTTCATAATTAGATTCTTCGTCGAATACTTCTGCTTTAGGATCAAAATGAGCAAGATAAGATAACGATGTACGTAATCCTGTCATTGGGTGTATTTTATCCGTTGCATAATCTTCAAAGTGACTATACATTCTTGGATTTAAAGTCATATAATCAAATAACTTCCCATCTAATTCTTCTAATTCTGCTTTATTAGGTAATCTTAAATTCCAAAGTAAAAACATTACCTCTTCAAATAATGCATTTTCAGTTAGATCATCTATTTCATAACCTGCGTAAGTTAATTGATTATCTATAATTGAACTAATTTCAGTTTCAGAAGCAATGATACCTTCTAAACCTTTTGCTACTTGTGCCATAATAATATCCCCCTTACTAAATAATTGCCCATATATGTAATGGCTTTCATATTACATTATATATAATTTCTGTTGATTTGTGAATGCGAAGACCTTTGAAACTTGAAAAAAGTTAGTAATTGAAATTAAATTAAATTAAACAAATGTAAATTTATCGTTTTTATAATATTCATATAATAAATTAAATATACCTCCAAAACGTGAACAACAAAGGATTTTTAAGATAATTATATCTTATCACATTTATCAGATTTAGTCCTTTTTACACTTTAACCATTCATTTTTATTATTATATATGATAAAAATTATAAATCATGATTTAAGTAAAATTTAACCATTAATATACTTAAGTTTTTAATTGCTATTTTCTGACAGCAAGTGCATAATAAAAACATAAAATTTTGAATATGAAAGAAGGAAATAGGTTTTATGTCTAATAATTTACAAAGGGAGTTGAGTAATAGACACGTACAGCTTATTGCTATAGGGGGAGCAATCGGTACTGGTTTGTTTTTAGGCGCTGGAGAAACAATTCATTCTGCCGGTCCATCAATTCTGCTTACCTATATTATTATAGGATTAATACTATTTTTATTTATGCGAGCTTTAGGTGAAATCTTACTGTCAAATACTGATTTTCATTCATTCGCAGATGTAACTCATACATATATCGGACCATTTGCTGGATACATAACAGGATGGACTTACTGGTTCTGTTGGATCGTAACAGGCATGGCTGAAGTTACAGCAGTTGCAAAATACATAAGTTTTTGGTTTCCAAATATACCAACATGGTTAACAGCATTATTTACTATACTCGTTTTAATGTCCTTGAATTTAATGACTGCTAAACTATTTGGAGAATTAGAATTTTGGTTTTCGATTATCAAAATCACAACAATTGTAGCACTAATAATTGTAGGAACTATAATGATTGTTATGGCGTATGAAACACCTTATGGTACTGCATCTATAACACATATATGGGATCATGACGGATTATTTCCAAATGGTATGAATGGATTCTTTATGTCATTCCAAATGGCTACATTTTCTTTTGTTGGAATTGAATTAATAGGTGTCACTGCAGGTGAAACGAAAGACCCTCACAAAACAATTCCGAGAGCAATAAACAGTGTACCTATTCGTATTATGATTTTTTATGTAGGTTCACTAATTATCATCATGTCTATTGCGCCATGGGATAAAATTGATCCTGCAGAAAGTCCATTTGTTAAACTATTTGGCCTCATAGGGATTCCAATAGCTGCAGCAATTATTAACTTTGTAGTTCTTACAGCTGCAGCATCATCTTGTAATAGTGGAATCTTTTCAAATAGTAGAATGCTCTATGGTTTATCTCAAAATGGACAAGCTAATAAAAGATTTGGCGAAACAAATAAGACAGGTGTTCCTTATAAAGCTACACTATTCAGTTGTTTTTTATTAATGATTTCTGTAATTCTAAACTATGTTATAAAAGATGCTGGAGAAGTATTTAAATACGTTACATCAGTTTCAACCGTTTTATTTTTAGTTGTATGGTCGCTGATTATTATTGCTTATATTAAATATCGTAAGATTTCCCCTGAGTTAAATAAAAGTTCTAAATTCAAATTGCCAGGTGGCGTACCAGTAGCATGGATAACATTAATATTCTTTATCTTTGTATTCATTTTATTGATGACAAACAAAGTTACCTTAATCGCTATCTTAATCACTCCAATTTGGTTTATCCTTTTAACTTTGATGTATTTTATTCAAAAGAAAAAAGTATTTAAATAAGATAAAGAGCTTGGACACAATGTCCTAGAGATATAAAAAAGAGTAGAAATTCATTGTTGAAAGTGAATTTCTACTCTTTTTATATATAGGTTATTCACACTTCTTTAGGCTAGTGTGAATATAGCTATCCTTGCTTACACTTCTTTCGACTTGTGTAAATATAACTACCCTTGCTTACACTTCTCTCGACTTGTGTAAATATAGAGGACCTAAGACAAAGAGGATGGGACAAATTAATTGTCTCATCCTCTT
Source organism: Mammaliicoccus sp. K-M42 (assembly GCF_022386375.1). Taxonomy (NCBI): domain Bacteria; kingdom Bacillati; phylum Bacillota; class Bacilli; order Caryophanales; family Staphylococcaceae; genus Mammaliicoccus; species Mammaliicoccus sp. K-M42. The sequence goes on from NZ_JAJNIS010000001.1 coordinate 265,679, forward strand.
TTAAAGTTAATCTATATATTAAAGTACGTTAGCGTATCCTTCATATATTTTATGTTGTTTAGGATCTAATGTAATTAAAGTACCGTCTACAATTTTTTGACGAGCATCTTCTACTCCAACTATTGTTGCAACGCCTAAGTTAAGTCCAACTACAGCTGCGTGTGAAGTTAAACCACCTTCTTCAGTTACAATCCCTTTTGCTTTTTCTAAGTAAGGAACCATTTCTGCATCTGTAGATTGTGTAACTACGACTGATTCACTTAAATCTTTTCCTTTTAAATCTTCAGCTTTATTTACAACTACTGCTTTACCTACTGTTGAATTATGACCAATACCTTGACCTTTAGCTAATTCATCCCCAACTAAATGTATTTTCATTAAGTTAGTTGTACCTGATTCTCCAGTAGGAACACCTGCTGTAATAATGATTAAATCACCATTATCAACTAAACCAGTGTTTACTGCTGTTGATACTGCATTGTTTAATAACTCATCCGTATTTTGCTCACCTTTTTTAACAACCGGTAAAACGCCCCATACTAATGTCATATGACGAGCAGTTGTTTCGTTTGGTGTTACAGCAATGATATGTGAATGTGGTCTATATTTAGAAATTGTTTGTGCAGTTGCTCCACTTTCTGTTGCAGCTACGATTGATTCTACATTCAAGTTTAATGCTGTATGTGCCACTGATACACCTATAGCATTTACTAAGTTTGTGTCTATCATTTTTGAACGATCTGACAATAATTTTTTGTAATCTTGTGCATCTTCAGCAGCTACTGCGATATTTTGCATAGTACGTACAGCTTCTTCTGGATATAATCCAGCTGCAGTTTCACCAGATAACATTACTGCATCTGTACCGTCATAAATAGCGTTGGCTACGTCACTTGCTTCAGCTCTTGTACAACGAGGATTTCTTTGCATTGAGTCTAACATTTGTGTAGCTGTAATAACTGGTTTACCTAATTTATTACATTTCTTAATTAATTGTTTTTGAACCATTGGTACAGCTTCTGGTAAGATTTCAACACCCATATCACCACGAGCTACCATTAATCCGTCTGAAACTTGAAGAATTTCATCGATATTTTCAATTCCTTCTTCATTTTCAATTTTAGGAATAATTTTAATTGTATTGTTTTCTTTTTCTTCTAAAATTCCACGAATATCTAAAACATCTGAAGGACGTCTTACGAAACTTGCAGCTATGAAATCTACATTTTGTTCAATACCAAAACGAATATCGCTAGCATCTTTCTCAGTAATACCTGGAAGATTTACTTTAACACCTGGTAAGTTAACACCTTTTTTATTTTTAAGTTCTCCTGTATTCTCTACATGACAAACGACTTCACCTTTAGTAACGTCTATAGATTTAACAGTAAGTTCTATTAAACCATCATCAAGTAGAATTGTTGAACCAACTTCAAGGTCTTCAGCTAATTTCTCATAAGTTACTGAAAATGCTTCAGGCGTACCTTCAACTTCTGTTGTTTTAACTGTAACTTCACTACCTTTAGTAAGTTCAATTAAACCATTTTTCATATTATTCGTTCTGATTTCTGGACCTTTAGTGTCAAGTAAGATACCAATATTTTTGTTTAATTTTGCACTTACTTTTCTAATTGTATCTATACGACCTTTATGTTCTTCGTGACTGCCGTGAGAGAAGTTCAATCTAGCGACGTTCATCCCTGCAAGCATTAATTTTTCTAACATTTCTTCTGATTCTGATGCTGGACCTATCGTACATACAATTTTTGTCTTTCTCATTTTAAAATGACCTCCATAGTTTTTACTTGATTTAAATAGATAATTGATGCGCTAATTCATACATTTTGTTATCGATATTATGTTCTGATTGGAATATTCCATCAAAGTGAGTACATGTTAACTCATTTTGTTGAATGCCAACTGCTTTAGCACTTTCACCTTGCATAAGTAATTCGACAGCGTATCCACCTAATCTTGATGCTAATACTCTATCCATACCTGTAGGTGTACCACCTCTTTGAATATGACCTAAACATGAAACGCGTGTATCAATGTTGATATATTTTTTTAATTCTTCGCCGCATTGATTACCTGTCATAACACCTTCAGCACATACAATAATTGAGTGTTTCTTACCACGATCCATGCCTTGTTGGATTTTTTCAGCAATTTCTTCTATGTCCGCTTTTACTTCTGGAATTAAAATTGTTTCAGCTCCAGCAGCTAATCCTGACCATAATGCTAAATCCCCAGCATCTCTACCCATAACTTCGATAATAAAAGTACGTTCATGACTTGATGCCGTATCCCTAATTTTATCAACAGACTCTATAATTGTGTTAAGAGCTGTGTCAAAGCCGATTGTGAAGTCAGTACCATTTATATCATTATCGATTGTACCTGGTACACCAATTGTTTTAAGGTTTTTTGCTTCTTCACTTAATCTTTGTGCGCCTCTATAGCTACCATCGCCTCCGATAACAACCAAGCCTTCTATACCTCTTTTTTCAAGATTTTCGATAGCTTTAGCACGAACTTCTTTTTCTTTAAATTCTGGACACCTTGCAGAATAAAGGAATGTTCCACCTCTTTGAATCATGTCACCTACTGAGCCTAATTCAAGTTTTTCAATATTATCATTGATTAAACCTAAATATCCTTGGTAAACACCATAAACTTCAATATCATGATAAATAGCTTTACGAACAACCGCACGAATAGCTGCGTTCATCCCTGGTGAATCTCCACCACTCGTTAATACTGCAATTTTTTTCATAAATATACAGACCTCTCTTGTTATATGTTTGTTAATTTAAAAATAACACAAATAATTGCTTGATTCCATTAAAACTAACGTTATTTAGATATGTAAACGTCTTCTTAAACAAAGATTCTAAGTTTTGTAATATTCGGAATCTTGAAAACGCTATACATTTATTTCTATTATGCATATATACTCATAACAAAGAAAAAGAAAAGTCTTTTAAATAAGACCTTTCTTTTCCATGTTTGTTATTAATCAATATAACTTCCTATATTACGATACTTTTTAAACCTGTCTTCAACTAAACTTTCTGGAGATAATGTTTTTAACTCAGACATATGTTTGGTAATTGAAGTCTTTATAAGTGTTGCTTGATTTTCTAAATGTTTATGTGCTCCACCAAATGGTTCTTTAACCACTTCATCTACAACCCCTAATTCAAATAAATCAGGAGCAGTAATTTTCATCGTTTCAGCTGCCATTTGTGCTAAACTTGAATCTTTCCATAATAATGCAGCTGCACCCTCAGGAGAGATTACAGAATACGTACTATTTTCAAGCATAAGTAAACGGTTCGTAACACCTAAACCAAGTGCTCCGCCGCTTCCTCCTTCACCAATTACGATAGAAATAACGGGTACAGTTAATGAAGCCATTTCAATTAAGTTTTTAGCAATTGATTCACTTTGGCCACGTTCTTCAGCAGCTTTACCTGGATACGCACCTTTTGTATCAATAAAGGTTATAATAGGACGGTTGAATTTTTCTGCTTGTTTCATTAATCTCAAAGCTTTACGATACCCTTCAGGATGTGCCATACCGAAGTTTCGGTAAATATTATCTTTCGTATCTTTACCTCTTTGATGACCAATAACTGTTACAGGTAATCCATTAAAATAAGCTAATCCACCTATTAATGCTGGATCATCTCTAAATGTACGATCGCCATGTAATTCTATAAAGTCATCAAATATATATGGAATATAATCTAGCGTTGTTGGTCTTTCTTGCAACCTAGCAACTTGTACTCTATCCCAAGGCTTTAAGTTTTTATATATTTGTTCTGTTTCTTTAGACAAAGTTGCTTCTAATATTTCAATTTCATCTAATAAATTAACACCATGCTTTTCTTGATAAGCTTTTAGAGATGCTATCTTCTCTTTAATCTCTTCTAAAGGTTTTTCAAATTCAAGCATTATCTCTCACCTCGTTGTGATGCATCTTAAGAACAGTACTTAATGTTTTGTACATATCTTTTCTATGTACAACTTTATCAAGTTGCCCATGATCTAGTAAAAATTCTGCCGTTTGGAAATCATCAGGTAGTTTTTCACTTATAGTTTGTTCAATGATTCTTCTACCTGCGAATCCAATTAATGCTTTTGGTTCTGCAAAATTTAAATCCCCTACAGATGCGAAACTAGCTGAAACGCCTCCTGTAGTTGGATGTGTCATATAAGAAATAAAAAGTAAACCTTTATCACTATGACGTTTGATTGAAACGCTTGTTTTAGCCATTTGCATAAGTGAAATTATACCTTCTTGCATCCGTGCACCACCACTTGCTGTAAATAATACAAATGGTAAATCATGATCTGAACAATAATCTACTATTCTACAAATTTTCTCTCCGACTACTGCACCCATACTACCCATTCTAAATCTGGAATCCATAACGCAAATACCATAAGGGATACCATCTATTGTTGTAACACCTGTCACAACAGCATCATTAAGACCTGTTTTTTGTCTATCTTTTTCAAGCTTATCTTCATATCCAGGAAATTCTAAAGGATTTGAAGCAGTCATACCGACATCGAATTCTTTAAACGCGTCTTCATCACTTACAGTTTTAATTCTGTCGTGAGCACTAAGCGCAATATGATGATCACAATTAAAACAAACATTTAAATTTTGTACGAGTTCTTTCGTATACATAATTTTTTTACATTTTGGACATTTAGTCATAATACCTTCTGGCACGTCATTATCTTTACTGTTTTGAACAGTTACATATTTTTTCTTTTTTTGGTTTCGATTGAACAAGTCTTTAAACATGTCACTATCCCCCTGATCTTATTTACAATTATCTCTTTCAAATCTATCACTATATTGAGAGAGTAGTTTCCAAATCATATACATAATTTGATTATTATTAGAAGAAACAAGTTCTTCTTTTGAATTTGTTTCGATGCTATTATGTTCTTCACAAAAATTTTCAATCATCCATTTAAGCTCATTTATTTCATCTAATTGAGATTCATTATGGATCAAAAACCTACCAATCAAATCAAAAAGTTGGTGTTGGTACATATCACTTAGAAATGTACCTTCACCTCTCCTAGTATGTATTACACCGAGAAGCTCTAATGCTCTAAGAGCTTCTCTTATACTTGAACGCCCGACATTAAGTGTCTCACTTAAAAATCTTTCAGAAGGTAGCTTTTCGCCCACTTGAATATTTTTTTCAACAATAATTGATTGAATTTGTTCGACAATCTTGATTAAACCTTTTTGCTTATTTTTATCCAATGTGGTGCCTCCTTCCCAAACTATGACAAGTCAGCTAATTCGTATGTTTTTCGCTCAATTTCATCTAAATCGACTTCAATACGTGCTACGCCTGATTCCATACCGGCTTTAGCTACAGCTCTTGCAACATAAGGTGCAACTCTTGCATCAAATGGACCAGGTATTACATAGTCTGAATTTAATTCATCTTCTGAAACTAAGTTAGCAATGGCTTCTACAGCCGCTTGTTTCATTTCTTCGTTTATATGTGTTGCTCTAATATCTAAAGCACCTCTAAATATACCAGGGAATGCTAATACATTATTAATTTGATTTGGAAAATCTGAACGTCCTGTGCCTATAACTTTTGCACCAGCTTCTTTGGCAATATTAGGCATAATTTCAGGAACCGGATTGGCCATAGCAAAAATAATTGGGTCCTCTGCCATAGTTTCAACTAATTCTTTTGTTAATGCGCCTTCTACTGAAACACCAACAAAAACATCAGCTTCTTTAATAACATCTTCTAGTTTTCCTTCGATTTTGTCTTTATTAGTCCATTTAGCTACAAAATCTTTTGTAGGATTCATTCCATAAGGACGATCTTCATAAATTGCACCTCTAGAATCGCACATAATCATGTTTCTTACGCCATAACTATATAATAATTTTATAATTGCAATACCAGCAGCACCAGCGCCATTTAAGACTACTTTTATATCGGATAATTTTCTGTCAGTAATTTTGAGTGCATTTATTAATCCAGCCACTGTGACGATTGCAGTACCATGTTGATCATCATGAAATACAGGTATTTTAGTTTCTTTTTTAAGTCTCTCTTCAATTTCAAAACATCTAGGAGCTGAAATGTCTTCTAAGTTAACGCCGCCATAGTTAGGTTCTAATAGTTTAACTGTGTTTACAATTTCATCAACATCTGTCGTGTTTAATGCTATTGGTACGCCATCTACGCCTGCAAAGCTTTTAAATAATACTGCTTTACCTTCCATAACTGGAATACTTGCTTCAGGACCAATATCTCCAAGACCTAATACAGCAGTACCATCAGTAATAACTGCTACAGCATTTGATTTCATTGTATAGTCATATACTTTACGTACATCTTCATGTATATCTTTACATGGCTCAGCAACTCCCGGTGAATAAGCAAGGCTTAATTCCTCTTTATTAGTAACTTTAACCTTTGCGTAGACACCTAATTTACCTTGTTTTTCTTTGTGCATATATAGAGCATCGTCTCTTAGTGACAAAATGATCATCCCTTCATTTTATGTATCTATCCCTTTATTATACATGAAATTTTATTATTTAAATTAAAAAATTCTTCACAGTGGTCAGACCACCATGAAGAATACTATATCATAATTTATTTAATTAATAAAGACTATAAAAGTCGTACATTTTCATAACCTACTATATTTATAAATTCTTCAAAATCACCTTTATTCAAATTTAAATATCCAAGTGATTTTGAGGTAAAATCATCATCGTTAAAGTATGTTACTTTAATTTTACTTTCCTCTGATTTTGTTACCCATTCATCCAGACTTGTCACATTTCTAACCACAACTTCTTTAGTAGTTGCTAACTTTTCTTTTTTAAAGTCTTCTAACGTTTCTATACTATTAATAATGATTTGCATCTTTCCATTTCTTTTCTCAAACTTACCTTGAATAATAATTGGTACGTTTATAATTTCAGTTGTTTCAATTAGTTTATATGCATCTGGAAAAATAACACCTTCCACTTCATTTATACCATCAATTATATTTACAAAAGCCATATTTTGCCCTTTTTTAGTCCTAATTTTTCTTAATGAAGCAATCATGACTAACATAGGTACTTTTTCATTTTGTATTCTAATTGGATAAATAGATAAATATTGGAGTTGTTTGAATAATGATAGAATAGGATGTTCAGTCGCATAAAATCCTAAATATTCTTTTTCATATTCACTTTTCATAAGACTAGGCATTTCTTCAACTTCTTTGAATTCTTTTTTTACATTTAAGCCTAGTTCTGCAAGTAAATTATTGGCATCTCCAACTGACTCACTACTTTCATAAACATCGTCAATTGACTGTAACATGGTAGCTCTTGTTTGACCGAAAGTATCTAATGCACCTGAATAAATAAGTGATTGTATCATTTTTTTATTTTTCACTTTATTAGGAAGTCTATGAACAATATCATACATATCTTTATATTTACCATTTGTCTTTCTTTCATCGACAATACTTTTGACACTTTGATAACCAACACTTTTTATTGCCCCAAGTGACGTGTAAATTCCGTCTGAAGTTGCTTTATAAAACCACTCACTATCGTTAATGGATGGTGGATAAATTTTAACACCTATTCTTTTCAATTCAGTTACCATTTGTTCAGTTTTCACTTCATTACCTACTACATTGGATAGTATAGAGGCATAAAAATAAGTCGGATAATGAACTTTTAAATATGTCATGATATATGCAATTTTACTGTAAGCTACAGCATGAGCTTTCGGATAACCGTAATCAGCAAATTTAAGAATTAAATCAAATATTTTTATTGCTGTTGATTCCTCGTACCCACGTTCTAAGCTTCCGTTAACAAAATGCTTTCTTTCATTTTCTAGTACTGCTCTATTTTTCTTACTCATCGCACGTCTTAGAATATCCGCTTCACCATAAGAAAATCCAGCAAATTTGCTTGCAATTTGCATAATTTGTTCTTGATAAATAATAACACCATATGTTGATTTCAATATACCTTCTAAATCTGGATGTAAGTATTCAATTTGTTCATTCTGTCTACGCCGTTTTATATAAGTGGGAATTTCTTCCATTGGGCCAGGTCTATAAAGAGAAGTTACGGCAACAATATCCAAGAAATGATCAGGCTTTAATCTTTTTAATACACTTCGAACGCCTTGTGATTCAAGTTGGAATATTCCTGTAGTTTCCCCTCTTGATAAAAGCTGAAAAACTTTAGCATCGTCGAAAGGTATTTCTTCAATATCTATATTTTTATTTTCTTGATATTTAACTTGATTAACGACTTGTTGAATAATAGATAAGTTTCTTAATCCAAGAAAGTCAATTTTCAGCAAGCCTATTTTTTCAGTTTCTGTCATTGTCCACTGTGTTAAAACACCCGTGTCACCCATCATAGTAGGAACAAATTGATGTAATGATTGGTCATTTATAATAATACCCGCTGCATGAGTAGACGTATGACGCGGTAATCCTTCAAGTTGTTTACTGAGTTCAAACCATTTTTCATGTAAATGATTTTGATTAACAAATTGCTTAAATTCTTCACTCTCATAAGCTTCGTTCAGTGTAATACCTAATTTATGTGGTATCAGTTTAGATATATAATTTAAAGTCGCATCATCAAACTGTAAAATTCTTCCTACATCTCTTGCCACCGCTCTTGCTTGTAAATGACCATATGTAACAATACCTGCTACTTTATTGTCTCCATATTTATTTTGTACATATTGAATTACTTTATCTCTTTTAGTATCTTGAAAATCAATATCAATATCTGGCATTGTTACACGCTCTGGATTTAAAAAACGTTCAAATAACAGATCAAACTCTATCGGATCAATCGTCGTTATATTTAAAATATAACTAACTAATGAACCTCCTGATGATCCACGTCCTGGTCCGACTAGTACATTTTGTTCTTTAGCATATTGAATCAAATCACTAACAATTAAAAAGTAATCAGCATAGCCCATTGAGACAATAATGTTATATTCGTATTTTAATCTTTTTTCATATTCTTCATTGAATTGTGGGTATCTTTCTTTATTAATCATTAACAATTCCCAAAGGTATTCATTACTTGTTTTATGCTCTGGTGTGTCAAATTTAGGTAATAAATCTTGATGATATGTAATTTCAACGTTACATTTTTGCGCTATCTCATCAGTATTTTCAATATATTCATTTGAAACATCTATATTCGGTAATTCTTTTTCAGATAAGAAATGTCTGTTTATATTCTTGTTAAAATCACTAATCGTTAATTTTTCATTATTTTTAATCGCTTTTAAACCAATCAAACTATCTCCGTCATCTTGATTCAAATATAATGCAGATTGTATATACACTTTTTTATGTGTTAATTCCGCACTAGAATTATGAGATAAATATTTATCATCATCATTAATTTGAATTGCTTGGAATAAATAGGCATTATCTGGGCTAAGTTGTTTTGCTATAATGATTAACCCATCAGAATAAGTATTCAACCACTCAACAGGCGTTGAAAACCGCTCTTTAAGAGAAATTGCTGATGATAGTTTAATTAAATTATGATAACCAATATTGTTTTTTGCTAATAAAACGCATTCAACTTGATTAAGTTGATCATCTAAATATACTGTTAATCCAATAATCGGCTTTATATTTACCTTTAAACATTCATCATAAAATTGTAATGCACCGTGCATAACATTTAAATCCGTTAAAGCTAGCGCTTGATAATTTTCATCTTTACCTTTTTCAACGACATCTGAAATTCTGATGCTTGAATTTAATAAATCATATGATGAATGAATATTTAAATGACTTACCATGCGCTACACCTCCTAAATTTCAGATTTAATATCTGCAGTTAATGCATCAAACTCTTCCCAACTATATACGGAGGCACCTGAAGCATTTGGATGTCCACCACCATTATACTTAGCAGCTATGTGATTGATTGTAATTCCTTTTGAACGTATTCTACATCTAATTTCTTTACCTTCATCGACAGCAAATACCCATGCTTTAAGTCCTTTAATATCTGCAACTGTATTTACAAATAATGAAGCTTCGTTAGGTTTTAAATTAAATTTTTCAAGAATGTCTTTCGTAATTTTTATAGAACAAAAGCCTTCACCATCATAATTGAAGTTTTGTAATATATAACCTTGAAAGTGTAATAACTCAGGTTCACGTTCACTTAATTGATTGAGTAGTCTATTACGTTCAAACTCTTGCGTCATCAATTGTGCTGCAACTTCCATAGTATGTGGTGTTGTGTTATCAAACAAGAATCTTCCAGTATCTCCAACAATACCTAAATATAAAACTCGGCTTGCTCGCTCACTTACATTTGAGTCATTCAAATTCCATGAATGATTTAAATCAAAGATTATCTCACTAGTCGATGATGCATTTGTATTAACGAAATTAATATCACCATATGAATCAACTGGTGGATGATGATCTATTTTAATTAGTTCTGAACCTTTGTTAAATCGTTCATCATCAATTCTAGGTGAATTAGCTGTATCACATACAATCACTAGTGCACCATTATAAGTATCATCAGATATTTCATCTAAATCACCTATAAATTCTAAAGTAGGTTCTGATTGCCCTACTGCATATATATTCTTTTCTGGAAAAGTATCTTGTAATATATATTTCAATCCTAACTGTGAACCGTATGCATCAGGATCCGGTCTCACATGTCTATGTATTATAATTGTTTCATATTGCTTAATTTTATTTAATATTTCTTCCATTGTTATCCTTCTTTCTTTATATTTACTTATATTTTATTAATTGATATAATTCGATTTGGTAGGAGGAATAAATCATGTCACCTGAAATTATGTCCACATTTGTTGCTTTAGCAGTAACAATTATGATTCTAGCTTTAATATTTGCAATTTTAAATCTTGCGCGTTCATTTAGAACAAAACGCGATGTTAGAAAAGCCTATCATAAAGCTCGCTCTAGATTTTATTTCGGTATATTTATGATAGCATTTGCAGTTGATCAAGTATTTTTATTTCCAACTTTAGTAACGTATATCATTGTAATCGTATTATTATTCTTTGGTATTTTGAATCTTACTTATGGTTATAAAGCAAGCAAATACTTTAAAGGCAACTTACCCATTGAAAATAAAGCTTGGGAAGAGTTCGAACAAAAAAAGCATAATTAATTTCTTTAAAAGCGTTGTATTTATAACGCTTTTTTATTTTTCGAAAATTTGACACATAAGTAAAGCTTTGGCAACTGTTGCACTTCCACTAACCATAGTCACTTCAAATTTAGCAAATAATCTTCCGATATCTAAAGTAGAGATTTTCACTTCGACTTCATCATCTATTTGAACAGTCTTTATATAATAAATATCTATATGTTCAATCATAATTTCAGATTTTTTCATTTTTCGTATTTCATAACGTAATGCTTCTTCAATGACAGCAATATATACAGATTTCGTCATCATACCAAATTGATTTGTAAGTTGTGGCGATATATTTACAACAACATTTCCATTAACCATCGTTATTTGTTTCGCAATTTGGTCATGAATTGTTTCTCCAATTTGTGGTTGTTTACTCATTAACTGCATAGTCTTTAATACATCTTCTCTTGATATAATACCAATCAATTCTTTAGAACTAGAAACAACTGGTAACAATTCTATACCTTCCCAAATCATGAGATGCGCACAGGTTGCAATCGTTGTATTCAAATGTGCAACTATAGGTGATTTAGTCATTAATGGTTTAATACTTCTATCTAGTTCTTCATTCACAATGTCTTTACTTGTCAAGATACCCACAACTTTCGATTCACTGTCAATTACAGGAAAACGTGTGTGAGAAGTAAGTTGGGATAATTCATTCCAATCTCTTACTTTTTGCGTGTCATCAAGATGAGAAGTTGATTCTATAGGTATCATAATATCTTCGACCATTAGAATTTCTTTCTTAATCATTTGATCATAGATGGCTCTATTAATAACATTTGCTACTAAAAAAGTGTCGTAATTTGAAGAAATAATTGGTAGTTCAAATTCATTAGCATATTCAATAATTTCTTCATTTGCTTCAAACCCACCAGTAATTAGTACTGCCGAACCTCTCTTTAAAGCTTCCAATTGAACATCAGCGCGGTTACCCACTATAAGCAATGTATTTTTAGTTAAATATTTTACTACATCATTTAACTCCATTGCGCCAATAGCAAATTTGGATAATGTTTTATACAACCCTTGCTTTCCGCCTAATACTTGACCATCTACTATTTTAACAATTTCGTTAAAAGTTAAATTCTCAATTTGTTCTCTAGACTTACGCTCAATTCTAACAGTACCAACTCTATCAATTGAAGCTACGAGCCCTTTGTTATCCGCTTCTTTTATTGCTCGATAAGCAGTACCTTCTGAGACATTTAAATCTTTGGCTATCTGCCTGACAGAGATTTTATGTCCAACAGATAACGACTCAATGTACTTTATAATTTGTTCATGTTTCGTCATGTTTATACCCTCTATCAAATTTAATGAATTACTTTCTATTATACATTTTTGAGTGGTTAAATGATATGTTTACAAAAGAAAAGTGGTTGCGTTTATATGCAACCACTTCTAATCTCTATTTTATAATTCGACGTATTCTCCTGCTTTTAGAATACTTACTTCAGATGACGTAACAGCCTTTTCAAACTCTTTAGGATCTTGCTTAATATAATCAAATGTATCGTAATGTATTGGTACTACTTTTTTAGGTTTAATAAATTCATTAATTGCATAACTTGCATCATCAATTCCCATCGTGAAATTATCGCCAATTGGAATGAAACATAAATCAACTGGATGTCTATCTGCAATTAATTTCATATCGCTAAATAATCCTGTATCTCCTGTATGGTAAATCGTTCCAGCTTCAGTTTCTAATACAATCCCTGCTGGCATACCTAAATACACAATTTCACCATTTTCTTCTGTAATACTATTACTATGAAATGCTTGAACGTATTTAACTTTACCAAATTTGAATTCAACATTGCCTCCAATATTCATTGGATGTAAGTTTTCAAGATTATATTTATTTGATAAATAATCAATTGCTTCTGGGAAAGCAATTACTGTTGCACCAGTTCTTTTTGCAATGCTAGCAGTATCACCTAAATGATCTCCATGACCATGAGTTAAAATAATATAATCGACCTCTACTTCATCTGCTGTTAAATCTGACATTGGATTTCCAGTAATAAATGGATCCACAATCACTTTTTGTCCTTTACTCTCAAAATAGATTACTGATTGTCCATGAAATGATACTTTCATGACTTTCCCTCCTCATATTGTCTTTTCCATATGTTATATACCCTAAATTTGAATTTATGAATCAAGAAGTCTAAAATAATAATGTAAGAAAGAGAAGCGGGAGGCATAATAATGAAACATAATGAAATTACAACATTTTTAAAAGAAAAAGGTGTAGATGCGGCATGGATAACAACTCCATTAAATATTTTTTATTTAACGGGTTATTTATCTGAGCCTCATGAACGATTATTTAGTTTATTAATTACTAAAGATGGTGACGAAACTTTATTTTGTCCAAAAATGGAAGTAGAAGAAGCTAAGAACGCTGGTTTCAAAGGCAATATCGTTGGTTATTTAGATACTGAATCACCTTTTGATATAATCGAGCAACAATCTTATAAAACATTTGCAATAGAATCTGAACATTTATCTGTTAAAAGACTTCGTGAAATTGAAAAAGCTTTTAACGTAGAAACAATTGTCGATATTGATCAAGTATTAAAAGATATTAGAAATGTTAAAACAGATAATGAAATTGAAATGTTACAAGAAGCGGCTAAATATGCAGATTTAGCTATTCAAGCTGGTGTTGAAAAGTTAGAAGAAGGTATTTCTGAAATAGAAGTATTAAATCATATCGAAACAACGATGAAACAACATGGCATTTCAAAAATGAGCTTCGATACTATGGTATTGTTTGGCGACCATGCTGCTGCTCCGCATGGTACACCTGGAGATAGAAAGTTAAAAGACAATGAATATGTGTTATTTGATTTAGGTGTAATTTATAAAGGTTACTGTTCAGACATAACTAGAACAGTTCCATTCGGTACACCATCAGAAAAAGCTAAAGAAATTTATAATGTTGTACTTAATGCAAACAAACAAGCTATAGACATGATAAAACCTGGTGCTAAAATTTCAGACTGCGATAAAGTAGCAAGAGATATTATTAGTAATGCAGGTTATGGTGAATACTTCCCTCATAGACTAGGACATGGACTCGGATTAAGTGTTCACGAATTCCCTGACATCTCTAGTACAAATAAGGATGAATTCCAAGAAGGTATGGTATTAACAGTAGAACCAGGTATTTACGTTCCTACAGTTGCCGGCGTTAGAATTGAAGATGATATTGTCGTAACTAAAGACGGACATAAAATTTTGACTGGATATAAAAAATGATCAAAGAAGCTTGCGTAGAAACAATTACTCAAATAAATAACGCTATTAAAAACGGTGCTAACAGAATAGAACTTTGTGATAACCTTTCAGTAGGTGGCACAACGCCAAGCTATGGAATGGTAAAAATAGCAGTAGAACTTTGTCATCAAAACAATGTCGAAGTTGCAGTTATGATTAGACCACGTGGCGGAGATTTTAATTATGATTACTTTGAATACGAAATAATGAGACAAGACATCATACAATTAAAAGAATTAAATGTTGATGCCTTTGTATTTGGTTGCTTAGACGAAAACAAACACTTAGATGAATGGAAAATGCAGTCTTTAAAAGAAGCATGTGGTGTAATACCAGCCGTTTGTCATATGGCATTTGATTCCATCAATCCGTACAACCAACTTAAATCATTAGATTGGTTAATCAACCAACAATTTACTCGTTTATTAACACATGGCGGTCCAAGTGACACTTCAATATTCGATAACGTAAACCATCTCGGCAAATTGTTAATCCATTCAAAAGGAAACATAACAATCATGCCAGGTGGCGGACTAAATAAAGATAATTTATCAGCATTAACAGAAGATATCCCATTTGATGAAGTCCACGGTACGAAAATAGTATAAGTATCAATATAAATCCGCATTTCATTAAAGTATGAGATGCGGATTTTAGTGTTTTAAAAATGGAGAGCTATATAGTTAGTCTTGGTTTTAGAACTAGCACTACGCTTACTGGCAGAATTCTGAATTGTGCTCCTTAACAGCACCTCTTACGGACATTTCTCGGAATTATGGAATATGTCCATATAATTGTGTAATAAAATAAGAGCCATATATAGCTCACTTTAGTACAATGTAATCGACGAAGAAAAAATTGTAGAGGTGACTATATATGACTCAATTAAATATTAACGTAGACTTTGAAGAATTGGCAAGTGCTATATTTGAAAGTAACTTAAA